>NZ_WHNW01000005.1 GCF_009362845.1 Ostreibacterium oceani
AATCGGTTACTCGCCATTGTCTGGTTTGATAAAGACGCCAAATCTCTTGGCGATCAAGCGGTGTTAAGCGTATTCGTTTGTGCATGTTCATTACAGTATTCTCTCAAAAAATACTGTAAACAACCCGAAGAAATCTTACACCTAACGGCATCTCAACGAGCTTGCCATTTGAAACCCAAATTGCCTATGTCCGCAGTATGCAAGGGCTAGAAAATGCCGTGATTACCCGCCCAGGCTATGCGATAGAATATGATTTTTTTGATCCGCAAGGACTCACGCACAGCCTAGAGACCAAAGCCATTGAAGGGCTATTTTTTGCAGGACAAATCAATGGCACAACAGGCTACGAAGAAGCCGCCGCCCAAGGATTGTTAGCTGGTGTTAATGCGGTATTAAAAGCTGGTGACAAGCCGGCGTGGACCATCACACGAGACCAAGGTTATATCGGAGTTATGGTTGATGATTTGATTACGCAAGGCACCAAAGAGCCATACCGCATGTTTACTAGCCGTGCGGAATATCGGTTGTCGTTGCGTGAGGATAATGCCGATCAACGCTTAACTGAGATGGGTCATGGTCTGGGTTTGGTTGGCGAAGCACGGTACCAAGCATTTTGCGAAAAAATGACCATTTTGGAAAAGCAAAAAGCCGAACTCAAAGCGCTGTGGATACAGCCTGATAACCTAACTGACGAGGCAACCATCACGCTGAGCCGCGAGGCAAATGCCTATGAATTACTAAAACGTCCTGAAATGCCATACAGCGAGTTAGAGAAACTGCCAGGTGTGACGGCAGATCTTGATCAAGTGATTAAAACGCAGCTAGAAATCGAAGTGAAATACGAAGGCTATCTCAAGCGTCAACAAACAGAAATTGACAAGCAGCGGCGCTACGTGGATAAAAAAATCCCCCCACAATTTGATTACACAACAGTCAAAGGGTTGTCCGCAGAAGTGGTTGAAAAATTAACCAAAATTCGCCCAGAAACCATCGGGCAAGCGCTACGCATTTCGGGCGTAACCCCTGCGGCGATTTCGTTGATTTTGGTTTATTTAAAAAAACAACAGTTGGTCGGTGTGCCAGTTGTTTAGTGTGCAATAGAGTTTGTAACGGTGTTTGCAATAAGCCAATGTGTAATAAAGCGATTTGATGCCGATTTAGTGCCGATTTAGTCTGCGCCTTTTTCTGTCAGATATGTTGGTTTGATTTTAGCGGATAGCGAATAATAAAAAGCGCTTGTTGATGCGCTTTTTATGGCATAATAATGCGTCATTATTTTCGTCATTGAATATTCTCTTTCTTACCTTGCTTATTGGTGAACTGGCTGTTATGCAAATCCCTCAGTTAATTGCGATTCTCTTGGTTGCCACAGCGTTACTCTCGGTGATTAACGAAAAATTCATCAAAATGCCGCTTAGTATTGGCGTGATGGTTATCACAATGGTGGCCTCTCTGCTTATTTTGTTGGCAGGTTATTGGGACTGGTTTCATGCCGATCATTTTGTCCATCAACTCGTTAAGCGGATTGATTTTTCCGAGACACTGATGCATGGCATGCTAAGTAGTATGCTCTTTGCGGGTGCATTACACACGAATTTGACCAAATTATGGCAGCAAAAATGGGCGATATTTTTCTTGGCAATTTTTGGTACCTTTATCTCAACGGCATTAGTTGGTTATGGTATTTATTATCTATTTAATGGGCTGGGGCTAGTCGAGTTACCGCTACTTTATTGCTTGTTATTTGGTGCGTTGATTTCTCCAACTGATCCGATTGCGGTGCTCGCGATTATGCGTCGTGTCGGCGCGCCAGCTGATTTAGAGATATTGATTTCGGGTGAATCATTGTTTAATGATGGGGTTGGTGTTGTGCTGTTTGCCGTTATTGGTGCCATGATTTTAGGTGAGTCACAAACCCCAGTGATAACAGGTGCCGTTTTATTTGCAGAAGAAATGGTCGGTGGTATTTTATTCGGCTTGCTGTTGGGGTGGGTAGGTAATTGGCTGCTAGAACAAGTGTATGATTACCACATGGATGCGTTGATAACGCTTGCTGTATCATTTGGTGGTTACCAGATGGCATTGGTGCTTGGCGTGTCGGGGTTGATTGCCGTGGTTGTGGCTGGGTTGATGGCAGGGCAATACATGCGTAAATATTATCCAGCGGATGAGTTGGGGCGAACGCCATTGGATATTTTTTGGAAGATTATCGATGAACTGCTCAATGCTATTTTATTCGTGTTAATTGGTTTAGAGCTGATGTCGTTTGCGACGATTTCTGTGCCGGTATTGGCGATGAGTGTCGTTATTTTGGTGGTATTAGTCGCGCGCTGGGTAAGTGTTTTGATTCCGATTGGCTTCTTAAAGCTATGTCGGCACCCATTTCCAAGGCATGTCATGGGGTTTATGACCTGGGGTGGCTTAAGGGGTGGTTTACCCATCGCGTTGGTGCTGTCACTGCCACAAAGCGAAGCGCGTGAAACCATGATTTTGCTAACGTACGCGGTAGTCGCATTTTCAATTATAATTCAGGGGCTTTCAATTAGCCCACTGATGCGTTTTTGGATGAGAAATGAGAAGCTACCAGCTATATCGCCGTCAACGCGAGACTAGTCAGCGCCTCTAGCGTGTCCAAAATCCCTACAGCGCCTAGAATACCTATCCTCCTCCTCGTTATTGCTTATCAGTGTTAATCAGTGGAAGACGTTTGTCAGTAACATTGGCGCTGGCTAGGATTGGCTAGGTCTGGCGTTATTGGTGAAAAGTCCAAAAAAATGAAGCCGAATCTGGGGCGAATCTGGGGCGAAGGTGCTTATTTGTTTCTGATTTTTAAATTGGCTGCTTGATGGATGGTTTTAGATTGACAAGGTTATCCGTGCGTTTTATGATGACTGTGAATTAATTAACAAGGAGTAAGCAAACCATGTATCGTTCTGACTGTCAAAATCAGCATATTATGCATCAATTTGCAGGGGTGTTTTCAAGCCGCGCTAAGCCGTTGGTAAAAACCATCTGCTTGTTATCCGGGCTATCTTGTGCGTTGGTGGGTTATGCACAAGAAGTCACGCGAGTCAGTGTCAATAGCGCAGGCGAAGAAGCAAACCGGGGGGGTTTTTACTCTAGGCCTACGATTTCAGCCGATGGTCGCTACGTGGCGTTTGAATCAGAGGCAGATAATCTGGTGGCGGGTGATACGTATGGCATATGGGATGTATTTGTGCACGACCGTGAGACGGGCGAGACCACCCGTGTCAGTGTGAGTAGCGCAGGCGAGCAGGCGAACGACGAGTCTGAATCGCCTGCGATTTCAGCCGATGGTCGCTATGTGGCGTTTGAATCAGAGGCAAATAATCTGGTGGCGGGTGATACGAATGGTGCCAGCGATATTTTTGTGCACGACCGTGAGACGGGCGAGACAACCCGTGTGAGTGTGAATAGCGAAGGCGCTGAGGCGAGCAGCTCTTCTGGTTTGCCAGCGATTTCAGCCGATGGTCGGTACGTGGCGTTTGACTCAAGGGCAGATAACTTGGTGGCGGGTGATACGAATGATGCAAGGGATGTGTTTGTGCGCGACCGTGAGACGGGCGAGACCACCCGTGTCAGTGTCAGTAGCGCAGGTGCGCAGGCGAACAGCGTGTCTGATTCGCCAGCGATTTCAGCCGATGGTCGGTACGTGACATTTGCATCGTATGCAGATAACCTGGTGGCGGGTGATACGAATAACGACTGGGATGTATTTGTTCACGACCGCGAGACAGGCGAGACAACCCGTGTCAGTGTCAATAGCGCAGGCGTGCAGGCGAACAACGACTATTCTTCGTACCCTACGATTTCAGCCGATGGTCGTTACGTGGCGTTTTCATCGGATGCAGACAACCTGGTGGCGGGTGATACGAATAACGACTATGATATTTTTGTTCACGACCGCGAGACAGGAGAAATCAAACGAATTCCAATTTCCATAGCTCCATATGATTCTGTATCGTTATCATTATCTGCCGATGGGCGATATATTGCTTACTCATCTGAAATTGAGTGCCTTTTTTCGCCATGCCCTGATGTTGGTTATGGGGTTTATATTTATGACCAAAAGACGGAGCAAACCGAAGTCATTGTTAATTTAGTCGAAGATAATAATATTTATTTTATAGGTAGTGGATTCCCTAGTTTATCAGCCGATGGTCAAACGGTGGCATTTGGTTCGAGTAATACTAACTTGGTGCCTAATGACACCAATCAAGCGTTCGATATTTTTGTGGCAGAGTTAGGCGAGACCATACCCAACATCAGCGGTACGTGGTATGACCGCAACCAGAGTGGTTTAGGGTTTAACATGATTCAAACAGCGAACGACCAGTTGGTGGCGTATTTTTATGGCTATGAAAATGCTGATGGCAACACTAACGGCAACACTACTGGCGATGCGCTGTGGTTATTGACGGACGCTTTGGCCGTATCGCAAATTGAACAGGGCAAAACCTACACCCTGCCTGTCTATACGGGTTTTGCGGGCAATGGCGGTCGCTTTGATAGCGCCCCGACTACGGACAGAAGCGGCTTGACCGAATGGGGCAACGTCGAGCTTACCTTTACTGGCTGCGGTACCGCGACGGCAACCTTGATTGGTGATAATGGTACCAAGTCATTTGATATGATTAAGCTAGCCAATGTCAAAGGCGCTGAATGCGGTGATGCAGTTACTAATAATCCGTTTTTCAATATCAGCGGCACGTGGTACGACACGACTGAAAACGGTCTTGGGTTTAATGTCATTAATACAACGAACAATCAGTTGCTGGCGTATTTTTATGGCTATAAAAGTGGTGCAAATGGTGATACGCATTGGTTGTTATCAGACGCCTTGCCAGTTGATACAGTAGTGCCTGGTCAGACTTATACGATACCCGTTTATACGGGCTATGCAGGTAACGGCGGTACATTTACAAACGCACCGACAGATGGCAATAGTGGTATTCGAGATTGGGGTACACTGCAAATCAGGTTTGATAACTGCAATAGCGGTAGTGCGACCCTGTCAGGCGAAGATGGAACCAAGTCATTTAACCTAGTGAAATTAGCTAACCTGAAAGGCGCAGCTTGTAGTAGTAATTGACGATTAGCAGATAGCTCGTTGATAGTGGATTGATCGGATTGCGACACTATCACAGGAGACGTTTATGCTAAAAATCGAAAAAATAACCTACCTAAAGGTAGGTTATTTTTTATTACCCACCGCTGTTTTTCTATATGATTTCATCTATGTGACGGATGAGTTTCGTTTCGTTTTTGCGGCGCTTATATCCATTTTCTTAGCGTTACCATTGGGGTTTATAGCAGCAAAAGGAATTGAAGATTATTTCTATGACTTAAAAACGCTAGAAACAATGCTAGAAAACCTATCTTTTGGTCACGATATGGCACAAACTATAGCCGAACCTATAATAGGGTTTGTTTTTGTGAGTATTATTATGTGTATTGGCTATGTTCAGTGGTTTATTATTGTCCCTAAGCTATGGAGGGCTATTTTTAGGCTGCGATTCTGGCCGTTTAATGTGATAAACCATGAATCCATTCTCGTCAGAATCGGCGCTGTTATATTCGTGTATATAACTAGTTTTGTTAGTTTTTATATTGCGGTAGCAATTTTTTATTGGTGATTTTTCGACAGGCGACTCTTGCGCTAGGTTAAAATAAGATACAACAATACAAGCAATAACTGGGTAAAATCTGAACAAATGATTGGTGCGGATTAAATAGTTGTTTGCTAATAGTTGTTTGCTAATTGGCGTGATGGGTTGTTTAACCCATACTATCACGGTGAAATACCACGGTATTGTCTGTTGAGTCATCCGCGACAAAATAGTAACCATCAACGGCGAATTTCTTTAAGTCGCGGTAATCGGTTAGGCGCTGCTCGATAATCCATCTTGCCATGAGTCCGCGTGCTTTTTTGGCATAAAAACTGATGATTTTGTATTGTCCATTTTTCTCGTCTTTAAACACCGGTGTGATGACTTTAGCCGCCAAAAGGCGAGTGTTGATGGCGCTAAAATATTCATTGGAGGCGAGATTAATCAACACGGGGTGTTTTTCGTCATGCAATTGTGCGTTAATCGCCTCGGTGATGGTGTCACCCCAAAAACCATACAAGTCTTTGGCGGTGTTTGTCTGGAATTTTGTGCCCATTTCTAGGCGATAAGGTTGCATCAAGTCCAGCGGCCGAAGTAGCCCGTAAAGCCCAGATAAAATGCCTAAATGCGCGTTAGCCCACTGCAAGTCGTGGTCGCTAAGGCTATTCGCGTCCAGCCCCGTATAGACGTCGCCTTTAAACGCTAAAATGGCTTGTTTGGCATTATCTAGAGAAAATGGGGTTTGCCAGTCTTGGAAGCGCTCAAAATTAAGTAGCCCTAATTTGTCACTAATTTTCATTAATGCCGAAATATCCTCTGGGGACAATTTTTTCGCCGTATCAATGAGGGTTTGCGCGTGCGTCAAAAACTGAGGTTGCGTCGCTGTTTTTGTCTGTGGCGGAGTGTCAAAGTCCAATGTTTTGGCAGGAGAAATAACGAGATACATAAAATCCTCAATAGTTATGGATGACAGTGGTCTGTATTTGAATAACACAATTATACGCTAATTTTAGGTCGATGTGACACTTGTGTCGTTTTAGCGGTCGAAAGCGTTGAGTGATGGATATGGTCGATAAGTAGTCGGAAGGGCAGTCGGGAAATAGTTGGGATACTGTCACAAAACGGTCATTTTTTGTTAATCAAACTGCAATAATAAATCGTTACGATGCCCCATGTCAGCAATAGGTATAACGTTTACATATATTTTAGGAGATTGGTTTTGAAAAAGTTACTACCCATCATATTACTTGGCTGTGTGAGTTGGCAGGCCAGCGCGGATTTTACGCTAAACATTTCACACATTAATGACCACCATTCACACCTTAATCCAGAGGATATTGATTTGATGCTGCCTTCGGGTGAAGTGGAAGTCGAGCTGGGCGGTTTTCCGCGTGTCACTGCGCAAATCAACGCCCAAGCAGCGCGCAGTGAGCACCATGTTAAAATTCACGCAGGCGACGCCATAACTGGGGATTTATTCTATACCTTGTTTAAGGGTGAGGCTGACGCGGCACTGATGAATACCGTTTGTTTTGATGTATTTACAGTCGGTAACCATGAGTTTGACGCGGGCGATGCGGGGCTAAAGACGTTTTTGGATTATCTGCTTGATGGTAGTTGCGATACGACAGTATTGGGGTCGAATGTCAGTCCTGAAGTCGGTGTCTCACCGCTAGCGCCTAACGCGGTTGATGACTATTTAAAGCGCACAGCGATTAAATCGTTTGGCGATCAACAAGTCGGATTTATCGGGATTGATATCGCCAATAAAACCAAACAATCGTCTAGCCCAGACGAGACAACGGTGTTTGCTGACGAATTGGAGACGGCACAAACGTATATTAATGAATTAGTGGCGATGGGTATCAATCAAATCGTCTTGGTGACGCATTATCAATATCAAAATGATATCGCACTGGCGGCGCAATTATCGCACGTTGATGCCATCATAGGCGGGGATTCGCATTCGTTGTTGGGTGAGCAATTTGCCGAGGTTGGGCTTAATCCACAGGGTGCTTACCCGACGCGTGTCACTAACGCGGATGGTGATTTGGTTTGTATCGTGCAAGCATGGCAATATGCGGCAGTGGTTGGCGAGTTGGCGTTAAACTTTGATGATGCAGGGGCATTGACTTCGTGTGAGGGAACGCCACATTTGTTGCTGGGTGATACTTTTGTCCGCGATGATGAAACACTTACGGGTGACGCGCTGGCAACGGTACAGGCCGAACTGGCTGCAATCTCTGGTCTAACGATGGTGACACCAGATGCGAATGCTGAAATGGTGCTGGCTGATTATGCCGCGCAGGCCGAGGAATTAGAAACCACAGTGATTGGTAACATTGCTGAGAACTTGTGTTTGGAGCGTATTCCTGGGCAAGGGCGCAGTAGTTTGTGTGATGTCTCGGAGACGGCTGAGCGTGGCTCAGATATTACGATGGTGGTTGCCGAAGCATTCCGAGAAATGAGCGTACTATCGGATGTAACTATCCAAAATGCAGGCGGTGTGCGAATTGATATCCCTGCGGGTGAATTAACCATCGGTGATGCCTACCGATTATTGCCATTTGCGAATACGATTGTTAATCTCGATATGACAGGCGCAGAAATTAAACAAACCCTAGAGGAAGCCATCGACGTTGCGCTTTATGTGGATGGCGGTTCAAGTGGTGCGTATCCTTATGCCGCAGGATTGCGATTTGATGTGGCGGCAGGTCGTGCCTTTGGTGAGCGCATTCAAAACCTCGAAGTCAAGGTCAAGGGCAGTGATAGTTGGGCGTCAATCGACCCGAGTGAATTTTATCTGGTCGCAACCAATAGCTTTATCGCATCAGGCGGTGATGGCTACGACACGATGAAGCGCGTGTTTAATGACCCACTGCGTGCAGAAGACACGTTCTTAGATTATGCGCAAGCCTTTGTCGACTATGTGGAGGCACGGGGCACGGTCGGTAAATTGCCAACTGAGGATTATAGCACCCGTCGTTATTGTGCAACATATGACTGTGGTGGCATCAGTGATTTGTGGTGGGATGAAGACAAAGGTGGTTATGGTGTGTCAATCAAACGCTTAGACAACCGCGTTGTGGTGCGCATTTATGGCTACGATGCTGAGGGTCAGCCTTACTGGAGTACATTAGAAGGTATTCCTGTAACCGACGAGAGTGACGCAGGATTTACCGCAGGCGGTGATGTCTATACCTATCGTTATGATGGCCAAGCCATTGGCGGGCAGTGGAGTCGTGACAATGTGACACCAACAATTATTGGCTCAGGGTCATTGGTTTACGATAAATCAGCCGATACCGTGGCGCTGTCTGTGCGCACTAGCGAGGGGGATTATGATTTAGACCTAACTCGATTTAATGGCAATGATCGCCAAGCAGGAGACGGCGTCTATTGGGCGCCTGATAAGAGTGGCCAAGGGCTTTATGTGTCTAATCGAGCGTCTCGTGTGTTTGTCCAGTGGTTCGTTTATGACGAAAACGGACAGTCTGCATGGTACACCATTGAGCCGTCGGCAGACGATGAAAATCAGTATGTCGTTTACAGTCCAAGCTACAGCGGCGGCAATCCAATGCAGGCATTTGACCCAGCCAATGTTGTGCGAAAAGCCGTCGGCACAGCGAGTCTGACGCAAAACAACGGGCGCAGCTATACCTTGTCAGTGACATTGACAGCAGGACCAAATGCAGGACAAATGGAGGTATTTAACCTAACGGCGTTTGATTACTGATTGAAATTAATTGCTAAGACGACGAAAGCCCTGCGATGTTGCAGGGCTTTTTTTGTTTGCAAAATCGAAATTGGATTGTCGTTGATTGTTATTTATCGATTGTTATTTTGTTTGGGATGGCTAAAATAGCCCTTTAATTGATATAATCGATAGTCTGTCTTAAGGTGGTTGCTTAGTTGGTTGTCCTTGTTGGTTAGCCCCTGTTGGTTAGCCCCTGTTGGTTAGCCCCGTTAGTTAGGTGACTGTCTTGATGAAATCTAGAAGAATAAAAAACGGAGTGACAATGAGCAGTTGGCAAACCAATCCATCGCAACAAATTTCGGGCGACATCCGTGTGCCAGGGGATAAGTCTATTTCGCACCGCAGTATTATGCTGGGGGCACTGGCGAAAGGGGTAACCGAAATTCGCGGTTTTTTGTCTGGCGATGATTGTGTCGCCACTCGACAAGCTTTTGAAGCCATGGGAGTTAATATTACCGACCAAGATGACGTGATTTGTATCGAAGGCGTCGGAATAAATGGGTTGCAAGCCCCTGCAAAACCCATCGATGTCGGTAATTCGGGGACAGGAATGCGATTGTTGGCCGGTGTTTTGGCGGGGCAGTCGTTTGCTAGTACGTTAGTCGGTGATGCGTCGTTGATGCAACGCCCGATGAAGCGTGTTGCCGAGCCACTCAAGCAAATGGGCGCGAATGTCTCGGTAAATGCCGCAGGGTGCGCGCCAATTGCGATTGCCCCGAGTTCTGGCTTGCATGGCGTGACTTATCATCAATCGGTCGCCTCCGCACAAGTCAAGTCCGCATTACTATTGGCGGGGATTTACGCCGAGGGTGAAACAATTGTTCATGAGCCTGGTGTGAGTCGAGATCACACTGAACGAATGTTGAGAAGCTTTGGCTACCCAGTTGAGACGATTGTGACAGGCGAATCTCGCACCACCAAACTACAAGGCGGTGGTGTGTTAAATGCCACGCAAATTACCATACCTGGTGATATTTCGAGTGCTGCTTTTTTTATGGTGGTAGCGGCTATTGCGCCAGCGGGTAGTGTGTTGACTATTCGCGGTGTCGGGGTGAATCCGACACGCACAGGGATTATTGATATATTACAACAGATGGGTGCGGATTTGACGTTGGAAAATCAGCGTAAAGTCGGTGATGAGCCCATTGCTGATGTGGTGGTGCGCGCTTCAACGCTTAAAGGCATTACCGTGCCGCGCGAGTTAGTACCGCTTGCTATTGATGAGTTCCCGGTGATTTTTGTTGCCGCTGCTTGTGCAACAGGCACCTTTATATTACGTGATGCCAAAGAGCTACGAGTCAAAGAAAGCGACCGAATTGCTGCCATGGCAACGGGATTGGCGGCGCTAGGTGTTAAGTGCGAGGTGCTTGAGGACGGCATGGTTATTCATGGTAATTCAGATAATCCATTTCCTAATGCAGCGACAATTGATAGTCTGACCGATCACCGCATTGCGATGGCGTTTGCGGTGGCGGGGACGCGTGCTTGTCAGGCAATTACCATATTACAATGCGCGCATGTGGCGACATCGTTTCCAAACTTTCGTGCATTGGCGGCAGCGGTTGGGATGTCCGTCGAGGAAACAAACGATTTAGCAGGCACGTCGGATGGATAACGCCGTGCCGATTGCGAAAATCATCACGATTGACGGCCCAAGCGCTGTCGGTAAAGGCACGATGGCAAAACGATTGGCAAGCGAGCTCGGGTATCACTTGTTAGACAGTGGTGCGTTGTACCGATTGGTCGCAGTCAATGCGTTGCAGCAACGACTAGACCCAAATATCGCCAGTGACGCAGAAAAGGCGGTGCAAAACTTGCACGTAGAATTTGATGACGACAAAGTGTACTTAAATGGAACGGATGTTACGACAAAAATCCGCGAAGAAAACGTATCAAAAGCCGCATCTCAGATTGCAGTGCACGCGTCTGTTCGCCGTGCTTTGTTTGCTTTTATGCAGGCGTTTGTCAAGCTGCCGGGTATTGTCGCAGATGGGCGCGACATGGGTACGGTGGTTTTTCCGCACGCTGATGTGAAGCTGTTTTTGACGGCTGTGACAGCAGTGCGTGCAGAAAGACGATATAAACAGTTGAGCAAACATGCAAAAAATGTTACCCTAGACGCCGTTTTTTCCGAGTTAGTAGATCGGGATGCGCGTGACAGCACTCGCGATGAGGCGCCGCTTATACCAGCAGAGGATGCGGTGGTGATTGATACCAGTGTTGACACAGAAGCGCAGGTGTATGAAAAAATCATGCAAACTGTGCGATTAGGGGGCATTTTGCCATAAACAATGACAACAAATTGAGAAAATAATTTTATGACTGAAAGTTTTGCGGACCT
Organism: Ostreibacterium oceani; assembly: GCF_009362845.1. Taxonomy (NCBI): domain Bacteria; kingdom Pseudomonadati; phylum Pseudomonadota; class Gammaproteobacteria; order Cardiobacteriales; family Ostreibacteriaceae; genus Ostreibacterium; species Ostreibacterium oceani. Next base: position 11,729 of record NZ_WHNW01000005.1, read on the forward strand.
CTTTGAAAAAAGTTTGGATTCCATCGAATTAGAAGTAGGGACAATCGTTACAGCGACGGTTGCAGACATTGGCAAAGATTTTGTCGTCGTCAATGCAGGGTTGAAATCCGAGGGGTTTATTCCTGTGTCGGAATTTGCCAACGCAGATGGCGAAATGACGCTAAATGTTGGGGATGAAGTTGAAGTCGCGCTAGAAGCGGTAGAGAATGGCTTTGGCGAAACACGACTGTCGTTTGAAAAAGCGAAGCGACTCAAAGCATGGAAACGACTAGAAGGTATTTTAGCCGACGAAGTGACTGTGACAGGTCAAATTACTGGTAGCGTCAAAGGTGGATTTACGGTAGATTTGGGCGATATTCGCGCGTTTTTACCTGGCTCGTTGGTCGATGTACGCCCTGTTAAAGATCCTTCTTACCTAAAAGATAAAGACCTAGAGTTTAAAGTTATTAAGCTTGATGAAAAACGCAATAATGTTGTTGTTTCTCGTCGCGCAGTCGTCGAATCAGAGTACAAAGCAGAGCGTGAGCAATTGCTAACCAACTTAAAAGAAGGCGATGTGATCAAAGGGGTTGTTAAGAATTTGACCGATTACGGTGCATTCCTTGATTTAGGTGGGGTTGATGGCCTATTGCACATTACTGACATGTCATGGAAGCGGATTAAATACCCATCAGAAGTGGTCAACATTGGTGATGAAATTGATGTTAAAGTACTGCGTTTTGAAAAAGACCGTGATCGTGTTTCATTAGGTTTAAAACAACTGGGCGAAGATCCTTGGGAAGACATCTCACGTCGTTACCAAGTGGGCACTAGACACTTTGGTAAAGTCTCTAATGTCGCTGACTACGGTTGTTTTATTGAGCTTGAAGACGGTGTTGAAGGTTTGGTACACGTCTCTGAAATGGATTGGACCAATAAAAACGTTAACCCGCGTAAGTTTGTTTCACTAGGTCAAGAAACTGAAGTGATGATTTTAGAAATTGACGAAGAGCGTCGTCGTATTTCACTGGGCATGAAGCAATGCCAATCAAACCCATGGACAGACTTTGCGACTAAGTATCAAAAAGGCGATACGGTCAAGGGTGCGATTAAATCTATCACCGATTTTGGTGTGTTTATTGGCCTAGAAGGCGATATAGACGGTTTAATTCACTTGTCTGATTTGTCATGGAATAAAACAGGCGAAGAGGCCGTTCGTGATTACAGCAAAGGACAAGAAATCGAAGCCATTATTTTGGCGGTGGATTCTGAGCGTGAGCGTATTTCTTTGGGCATTAAGCAATTGGATAAAGACCCATTCTCAACGTTCTTAGGTGATAATGGTCGTGGTGCGATTGTGACAGGGAAAGTGAGTGAAGTAACGCCTCAGGCGGCAACGGTTTTATTGGCAGACGATGTGGTGGGTGAGTTACGTGCAAGCGAATTCTCTCAAGAGCAGGTTGACGATTTAACGACTAAGTTAAGCGTTGGCGATGAGGTGGAAGCCAAAATCACCAATATTGATCGCAAAACCAAGCAAGTGTCATTATCGATTCGTGCCAAAGATCAAGCCGAAGAAAAAGCCACAATCAAAGACTTTATGCGTTCTGAAACGAGTACCTCTGGTACCAGTTTGGGCGACATATTTAAAGAGCTAAAAGACGATTAATCGTCGCTTGATTCATTGCAGGGGAGTGTGCAGACACCGTTAGCGAGGTAAGCGCCCTCCCTTTGCAATGAAAAAAGTACTAAGTTTAGTTTGATAATAATTCGATTGTGCGAGATAATATCAAGACAATCATAACTAGGTGATAAATAATGACAAAACTAGAGTTAATTGAAAATTTAACGATTCGATTTGATCATTGGAAAAATAAAGACGTCAAGGAAGCGGTATATACCACGTTTGAGGAGATTTGCCATACCTTAGAGTCAGGAAATCGTGTTGAAATTCGTGGGTTTGGTAGTTTTTCTCTGCATCATCGCGATGCACGTATTGGTCGTAACCCGAAAACGGGAGAGAAAGTACAAGTCGAGGCCAAAGCGATTCCTTACTTCAGAGCCGGTAAAGAAATGCGAGAGCGTATCAATGACTCGTATGGCAATACTGCGATAAAAAAATAAGGACCAACTAAAAAAACCAGCCACGCGCTGGTTTTTTTAGTTATTAATCGGTCTGCATGAGTAGGGTCTTTATGGATGGGGGTCTGCATGGATGGTTTTTTGATTGATGAAAAATCAGACAGTCATTTGGCGCGTTAAAGCGTATCTTTTGAGCCACACTAGCTATTTATTGCTATCGAGTTTGTTGGTTATCGGTATCGTTATTTTGCGCGGCGATTGGCCACAAAAGCAATCGATATCACCGCAAAGCGACAATCAGCCAAACTCGGCGTCTCATTTGGCCGCTGGTATGCCAGCAGAGCGGCTAGGTAATGGGCAGTTAAGCAATGAGCAGTTAGATAATGGATTACCACGGCAGCAATGGATGGTTTGCTATCACCCAGTAGTGTTAGATGGCGATTCGCTTCGTCTCGATTGTGCGGGGCAGGTTATCGAGATACGCATCATGGACATTGATGCCCCAGAATTAGCGCAATCGCCCTGGGGGGGGCTGGCAAAGTCTGCACTGGTTGACTTGCTCGCACCCCGCGTTGACGTGAAAATTATCGGCCTAGATGCCTACCAACGCCATTTGGGCAAGATTAAAGTAAATAACCAAGATGTCGGGCTAGGTATTGTTAAATTGGGTATGGCCACGGTGTATCCCCGCTATCAGCCGCCACCTGAGTATATTGTGACAATGCGCCAAGCAAAGCAACAGGCTGTGGGTATCTGGCAGACGGCGGGGTTGCACCAAGATCCACAGCGATTTCGTCGGTTAAGTGATGATGGTACTCGGCGCTAAAGGTAGTCGGTTATAAGGAATCGGTAGGCTAAATAGGGCAGCAGACAGAGAATAAATCTTGGTAATTGATAGCAACTAAACGGCTTTTGAGCTAGAATAGCATTAATTTCTGTTACGAAATTCAAAAAATTAGACAATTAATGAGACCAGTTAATTATTCGTCAACGCAATAACGGTAATTCCTATATGATTGCAAGCTTACAAGGGGTATTGCGGTATAAAAAACCGCCCCATTTAATTATTGAATGCGCAGGCGTTGGCTACGACGTAGAGGCAACGATGACTGTTTTTTCCCAGTTGCCTGAGGTCGGTGGAGACGTGTTGATTTATACGCATTTATCCATTCGTGATGATGCGCATGTGTTGTTTGGTTTTGCCAATTTAGCTGAGCGCGATGCGTTCCGTTTACTGATTAAGGTTAATGGTGTTGGGCCTAAGATGGCGATTGTCATTTTGTCGGGGATGAAAGTTGATGAGTTGGCCGTCGTTATTGCCAATCATGATATTAATATGCTGGTGAGCTTGCCTGGTATCGGTAAAAAAACTGCTGAACGTTTGTTAATTGAGCTCAAGGATAAGTTCCCAGTTATGTCGCCACAGGGAGCGGCGGTAAATACGAACAACCCAATGGCTGCCAATGATCGACAGATCAAAACAGAAGCAGCCGAGGCATTGGTTGCATTGGGCTACAAAATGAGCGAGGCCGACAAAATGGTGGATCAATACTACGAATCAGGTATGACTAGCGAAGTCGTCATTCGTGGGGCGTTACAAACCAGAATGAAGCGGTAACCAAAGGATAATATCACCATGATTGAATCAGATAGACTGGTAAGCGCCGAGGTTGAGGGGAATTCTCGCGTGGAACAAGACATTGACCGCGCCATTCGTCCCAAACAGCTCACCGAGTACATCGGCCAAGTCCCTATTCGCGAGCAAATGAGTATCTTTATTCAAGCGGCACGTAATCGCCAAGAGCCGCTAGATCACACGTTATTATTTGGTCCGCCAGGATTGGGCAAAACGACCTTAGCGAATATTATTGCGGTGGAGATGGGGGTAAATTTGCGAACGACGTCTGGCCCTGTGCTGGATAAAGCGGGTGATTTAGCCGCCATTTTGACTAACTTAGAAGCGCATGACGTGCTTTTTATCGATGAAATTCATCGGCTAAGCGCCGTGGTCGAAGAAATATTATACCCTGCAATGGAGGACTATAAAATTGACATCGTTATTGGTGAAGGGCCTGCTGCACGCTCTATCCAACTCGAATTGCCACCATTTACGCTGGTGGGTGCAACCACCCGTGCAGGATTATTGACATCACCGTTGCGCGATCGGTTTGGTATTGTGCAGCGCTTAGAATTTTACTCGCCCGATGAGCTGCAAAAAATCGTGATGCGCTCTGCACGCTTGTTGGGCGTTGAATGCCATGAGCTCGCCGCGTTAGAAATTGGACAGCGGGCACGAGGCACACCGCGAATCGCCAATCGCTTGTTGCGCCGTATTCGTGATATTAGTGAGGTTAAATCGCACGGCAAAATCTCAATCGATATTACCCGCCAAGCATTGGGTATGCTGCATGTAGACAATGCGGGTTTTGATCATTTAGACCGCCGCTTGTTAGGCGACATTATCGATAAATTTGCAGGCGGCCCCGTTGGTCTAGATACGATGGCTGCGGCAATCGGCGAGGAAAGAGGGACAATTGAGGACGTCCTAGAGCCATACCTTATTCAGCAAGGTTATTTAATGCGTACACCCAAAGGGCGCGTTGCAACGCAAAAAGCGTATACTCATTTAGGGATAGAGAAATAGTATGCTTTCTATTTTATTGTTTGGTATAAAAGAATAAAATCCTACCCCCGAGTCGCTAATCAGATGAAATGGCAGGGTGATTTTGCCGAGCAACTTTGTCAGGTGATTTTGTCAGATTTTTTAGTCAGATATTGCGCTGGTTAATATAGCGTTTGACATAGCGATAATAAGAATTATACTGAGTCTTTTCTCGGGGTGTTGTAGTCGTGAATAAATTAGCCGTGAATAAATTAGGTGTAAGCCGATTTCGTATATTCTTTTCTTCATTCGTCGTTTTGCCGTTACTATCCAAACGGCTTACCTTGATCGCCTTGATTGTCATTTTTTCAGGGTTTGGTTTTTCTAGCATGGCTTGGGCGCAGGCAAATTGGTTCGGTGATTTTTCCTATAAAGCGCAGTCAAAAGCCGATATTGCCGTCGCACTACAGCTTGAAATTATAAATAATAATCGTCAGTGGATTTTACTTAACCAAAAAGACCCTGCGATTATGCTGCAACAGCCGCTATCGAATAATGTAGTGCGGATGTATCAATACTTATTGCGTGAAGATGCGCTTGCCAACAGCCAGCTCTATCGCAATGACTTCGCCGCCTATTATTGCAAAGTGTATCGTGGTTATCTGCAAGTAACGGCAGCGATTGATACACAATTATTTGTTTATGTAGGCAATCGGCGCAAAGATCAGCAGCTACTAACACAAATTGAACGACAGTTTACGCGCATCAACGAACGTTATGCCTGCCAAGCGTAACAGGGTTGAGTCGCGTTAAACGGTTGTTTCTAACCATGCTTGGCCCAGTGCGGTTTGTTGAGTGGCTTTTAGGGTCACTTGGGTTGCTGCGGGTGGCGCTAATATTACGTGTTTTTCAAATAGACGGCCGCGACGGTTGAGCGTTAGTTGGATACTTTCACCCGGTTGATTGGTGAATAACACGGCTGTTGTATCGAGACTGGCAATGTGTTGGTGATTAATGGCGATAATTTCATCGTCAACCGATACGCCGACTTGGGCGGCGTGGCTTAGACTATCAAGGAAAGTGATGTCGATATTATGACGTGAATTTTTACTAATACGAAAGCCTGGTTCGCTGGTGTGTACTTGATTTTTCGTTTTGGCTGGGCTTAATTCATAATCGATGCCAAAATTGGTTAAGATGTCTGCAAGCGGTAAGTCCTGAGTGCCATGGATGCCTGTGTTAAAAAGCCGCTCTAGGTCAGTGTGTTTATCCGCCGAGACAAGCTGTTTGCAACCAGCCAGCGCGTCCATCTCGTCAATACCGCGGTTGTCTTGGCCATAATGCTGCCATAACCAGCGCATTAAGTCATCAAGACTCGCCTGATTTTGTGTGTGTAGCCTGAGCCACAAATCAAGGTATAGGGCAAAAATAGCCCCTTTGCTGTAGTAACTCACCATATGGTTTCGTGAGTTGTTGTCGGCTTGATAGAGCTTTGTCCATGCATCGAAGCTGGATTCCGCAAGGCTTTGTAAATGACGACCTGGTGTTGCGAGAACCCGTGATAGATTGCTGGCTTGGCGGTCAAGGAAGGTTGCCTCGTCAATGATGTTGGCACGTCTTAGGAAGACTTCATCGTAATAGGAGGTAAACCCCTCAAACAGCCAAAGCATTTCGCTGTGCTGGGGTTGGTATAAGTCATAATGCAGGTAATCGGTTGGGCGTAGGCGTTTGATATTCCATAAGTGAAAATATTCGTGCGAACACAGACCCAAAAAATCAATCGTTGGTTTATCCAGTGGTGCGTCTTGACGTAATATCATCTCAGGGGATGCCATGAGTGCAGTTGAATGCAAGTGTTCTAAGCCGCCATAGAGGTTGGGCTCAATGTAGGTCATAAAATGATAGTCGTTTGTCAGCGGTGTGCCGTTAAAAAGCTGTATTTGGGCTTGGCAAATGGCGGCAATCGATGCGCTGATTCTTGTGATATCGTAGTCAGGCAATAATTGCCCAGTAAACACCACGTGATGCGGAATTTGTGCCACAGACACTGTTTGTTGCATGGTGTGTTGGGCTGACTCGATAGGGCTGTCAATCAGTAAGTCGTGGTTTTCTGCGTAGTAGGTTTTGCTGGTTGTGTCAGCGGCTACATGCTGGTTGGATGAGCCTAATGAGTTGGGTGAGTTAGGGATAAGGTGTGGAATAAGTTGTGTAAAACATGGCCACGGTCCAGGCGGGGTGACGGTGATAGTTCGCGGTTGGTTTGATAGATGGATAATGTCTAGGCAAACACAGCATGGATTGAGGAAAAGCCGTTGGTCATCTAGGTAGGCGCCACGCACGGATAGATCGTAGGCATAGATTTGGTAGGTAATCGTCAGCGGCTGATTGCCGCTATGAATTTGCCACGTATCGCCATCTGTTTTTTGCCAAGAAAGCGGATGGTTATCGGTGTCATAAGCGGCAAATGCTTGGACATGACGCGCATAATCACGAATTTTATAGCTGCCAGGAATCCATTTGGGCATTTTGGCAATGACATCGTGGTCGGATTGCGCTATGGTGATTTGCACGTCAATTAGGTGTGCGCCTGTGTTTTTGGCTGCGATATCATAGTGTAAGGTTGGCTTTTTCATGTTGTTAGCTCCGTGTCCGTACTATTTGCCGCACTGCTCGCTGTACTACTTGTCGTACTATTTTCCTGGTATCATTTAATCCCATACTGCTGGCGATATGCGGTTAGTTCGGGTAGGTAATTTTGCGAGTGAGCGTCTTGGTTAGCAAAGGCAATTAGGTCATCCAGCGTAATAATTGCATGCGTGTTGATATGATATTGTGTGGCAATCATTTGAATGGCGGATTGTGTTTGGTTTGGTGCAACCTCTTGGCGGTCAAGCGCCACTAATACGTCGCTGATATCACCTTCGCTATCGGCGAGTAATGCCATGGTTTCTTTGATGGCTGTGCCTGCGGTGATGACATCATCAACGACGAGGACTTTGCCACGAATGGGGCTGCCAACGATTGAGCCGCCTTCGCCGTGGTCTTTGGCTTCTTTGCGGTTGAATGCCCAAGGGATGTCTTGTCCTGTTTTTTGCGATAAAATAATCGCGATAGCGGTTGCCAGTGGAATGCCTTTGTACGCGGGGCCAAAGATAACATCGAACGTGATAGGGCTTTCTAGGATTTTATCGGCATAGCATTCGGCTAAATGCCACAGTGATTTACCTGTGGCGAACTGCCCTGCATTAAAGAAATAAGGGCTGATGCGCCCTGATTTTAGCGTAAACTCGCCAAAGCTAAGGGCATTGACTTGTTGTGCGAGTTCGATGAATTTTAATTGATAGGTGTTGAGTGCCATTGTGGTCGCCATTGTCATCTCGGTTGTTGTTGAAATTGCCTACAAATTGCCTACAAATTGTTGGTTATTATGCCACAGAATGACATTTTTTGGCGTGTTGCTTCAGTCAACACGGAAAAAAAACGGTGGACACCTGAATTGTCATAGGGTTATGCGCCAAATTGCTTTACAATAGGCACATGAAAGTTGTATCGATTAATACCAATGGCATACGCGCTGCCGCACGCAAGGGTTTTTTTTCGTGGTTGCGTGCAGAAGACCCTGACGTTGTCTGCATCCAAGAAACCAAAGCGCAGGTCGATCAGTTAACCGATGATTGTTTTTGGCCCCAAGGGTATCATTGTGTTTATCATGATGCGGTTAAAAAAGGCTATTCGGGCGTGGCGATATACGCCAAAGTCAAGCCTCAGCAAGTCACACAAGGCATTGGCTGGCCAGATATTGACGCCGAAGGGCGCTATTTGGAATTTACCTTTCAAAACGCCAGCATCATTTCGCTTTATATGCACTCGGGCTCTTCGGGGGACGCGCGACAACTAATCAAAGAAGACTTCATGGCGCGATTTTACGCGTATCTAATGGCACGAAAGACCGTGGATGTCCCAATAATTCTGTGCGGCGACATTAATATAGTTCATACAGAAAAAGATATTAAAAATGCCAAAGGTAATCAAAAAAATTCAGGCTTTTTGCCCCATGAACGCGCTTGGATTGATCGACTGTTTCGTGAAGGATTTTGCGATGCCTTTCGATTGGTCGATGACCGCGCTGAACAATATACTTGGTGGTCAAATCGCGGTCAAGCGTGGGCGAAAAATGTCGGCTGGCGCATTGATTATCAAATCATCAGTGCGTGCTTGGCGCCCACGGTGAAATCGGCGATGATTTACAAAGACGAACGTTTTTCTGATCATGCACCACTGGTGATGACGTATGACTTTGCATTAACCTAGTTGATTCAGGTACAATAAATAATAATTGGCGCCAAATAGCGAATTAAAGTGCGAATTAAAGTGCGAATTAAAGCGCAAATTTAAAGTGAGAGATAAAATCTGCAAAAATAACCGTAAAATGAATAAAATTGGATAATAAAAATGGACGATAAGCAAAAAACATCTGATGAAACGATTGATACAACAGGGTTAGACGAGGCCACGGTTGATGTGTTGCCCCTTTCGGTGCGCGAGCATTTGATGCGGGGTAACCAAGCCCTCGCGGTCACGACATTACAAGCAGAAAAAGGTCTGACACAGGCGCAAGCAGAGCAAGAAATAGAAGATTATAAAGCATCACTTCGTCAGCGCAAATTGGAATTAGATATCCAAATAATGAATGCTGAGAATCGGCGTGATTCCAGTGCGACCGTTCGTAAAATCGTGACTTGGGCAGGCTATCTGATTATTTTGCTACTCACGTTGTTTGCGTTAAATATGATAATAAAAATGTAGGTGAATAAACGAATGAGTAGAAATTGGCAAAAGCAGGACCCTGAGTTCTCAAATGAAGAAAAAAAATATCCGCATCCTGTGCCAAGCCGTGCGTTTATTATTACAACGATTCAGCAATCGGCTGTGTCGTTGGATTTTGCAGCGTTGGTCAAGCATTACGCGCTTAACCGTCATGAAAAAGAGACGCTAAGACACCGTATCAAAGCCATGCTGCGTGATGGCCAAGTCGCCATGAACGGCAAAGAAGAACTGCGTATCCCCAAAGCACGCCCCAAATTAATCGGTAAAGTGTATGCACACGTTGAGGGCTATGGTTTTTTTATCCCTGAGGATAAGAGTCTAACCGATGGCCAAGATTTATATTTGTCGCCGTTTCAAATGAAACAAGCCATGCACGGTGATGTGGTTGAGGCCGAGATGCTGACCTCAGGCGGGCGTAGCAACAAAAAAGAAGGGCGCATTATTCGCGTGGTTACCCATGCCAACACGCTGATTATTGGTAAGCTCATTAATGATTATGGTATCAAGGTAGTTAAGCCAGAGAATCGCCGTATTCACCATAAAATTCAGGTGACTAATTTGTCTGAATTTGCAGTCAAGGAAAACGAAATTGTCGCGGTGACCATTAGCCAGTATCCGAATAAAAATAATCCCATTGTCGGACAAATCAGCAAAGTATTTGGTGATCATATGGATGCGGGTATCGAAATAGATGTCGCGATTGCCAATCACCAATTGCCGCATGAATGGCCCGATGCCGTTGTCAATCAAACCATTGCCATACCTGATGAAATCAAAGAATACGATTGCCTTAATCGGGTTGATTTGCGGCATTTGCCGTTGGTCACAATCGATGGAGTGACGGCGCGAGATTTTGATGATGCGGTGTATGCCAAAAAAACCCAGACAGGATACGTCTTGTACGTCGCGATTGCGGATGTTGCGCATTATGTCAGCAAAGATAGCCCGCTAGACCAAGAGGCGAAAAATCGTGCCACGTCGGTTTATTTCCCTAACCGCGTGATACCCATGCTGCCCGAAAAGTTATCCAATGGATTGTGTTCGCTGAATCCGAATGTGGATAGGCTGTGCATGGTCTGTGAGATGCTGATTGATAACCAGGGCGAGATTAAACGCAGCAAGTTTTACGAAGCCGTCATGCACTCCAAAGCGAGACTGACCTACGAAGCCGTTGAGGAAGTCCTCTTTATGGATAATTTGGTGCTAGGGGATGAGTATCAGCATGTCATCCCGCATTTGCAGGATTTAAAATCTTTGTATGAAATACTCAGAGCGCAACGCAATGAGCGCGGTGCGATTGGTTTTGAGACCACCGAGCCTGAATTTGAATTCGACAGTGCAGGCAAAATCGATCGTATTAGTGCGCGCGACAGCTTGAAATCGCATCAATTGATTGAGGAATTCATGGTGCGTGCCAATGTTTGTGCGGCTAACTTTTTGTTAAAGCAACGTGGTAAGCATCGACCGCTGGCGCTATTTAGAAATCACCTAGGGCCTAGCGAAGAAAAATTGACGCAATTAATCAGTATGTTGGCCAAAGAAGGCATGACGCTGACGCTAAAAGGTGAGGCGGGAAATACGGGCGATGCGGGCAATGCGGAAAAAATCCTCGCTGCTGTTTCACCCAAAACGCTTGCTGCGGTCGTTGAAAAGGCCAAAAGCCACGAGAATTTTGAGGCGATACAGCTGATGATTTTACGGGCAATGTTCCAAGCGGTGTACGAGGCCGAAAATCACGGGCATTTTGGTTTAGCCCTAACCGCCTACGCACACTTTACTTCGCCGATTCGGCGTTATCCCGATTTGCTGGTACACCGTGCGATCAAACACGCACTACGCTACAAAAATGAATTGTACGTGTATTCGTTTGAGCAAATGCAGCAACTAGGTGAGCACTGCTCGACTTGCGAACGGCGCGCTGACGACGCAACCCGTGATGTGATTGACTTTTTGAAGTGTGATTACATGATGGATAAAATAGATCAATGCTTTAGTGCGACGATTTCGGGCGTGACGTCGTTTGGCTTATTCGCTACGTTAGACGAGCAATTTGTCGATGGATTAATTCATATTAGTTCGCTGGCGGGTGATTATTTTGTCTATGATGGCGACCGTCAATTACTGATGGGCGAACGCAGCCGCAAGGTGTATAAAATTGGGGATCAAGTCGAGATTCGTGTCAGCGACGTATCGACAGAAAAACGCCAAATTGATTTCGTCTTAACGGACACGTATTTGCCGTTTGGTGGCAAAGCACAGGATAATGCCAAGCAGCCAGCGAAAAAATCACAGGCAGCGAAAAAATCAAAACAATCAACTAAGCAATCGACTAAAAAAGGCGAGCCCAAACCCAGCAAGCAAAATCCGCAGGAAAAAACAGGCAAAAAACGCACGCGCAATAAGCGTAACAAGGGATAAGTCTGAGATAGATGATAGGCTAAATGCGCTTTGTTGTAAGCGGCTGTTTTGTTGGCAGAGAAAAGGGAAAAAACTAGCCTTTGTAAAGCAATGAGTGGCGATACGGTAGTGAAAATGTGGTGGTTCAGATACTGAGATGGACCACCGATAAGTCGTTACTTGCGGTTGTTACTCGCGGTATTTGGCTGATGTGATGAATTCATCAAACGATTCACACCAAACAATAACAGTATTAAAATGAGCGGGCTCAATATCTGCAGGAATGTCTACGACGAAATTTTTGAATGTTTTGACATCACCTACCCGAACCATACTGGTCTTTAGGCGGTTGAATTCTTTTTCGGTTTCAATAAATTGAGGAGAGAGATAAAGCTTGTAGTCTGGACCAGGCGCAAGACTACCTATGAAAGTAATGGATTCGGCGCCAATTGTCACTGTACCTTCCCCCCAATGAAAAGCATCACTATCTTTCAAATCTTTATGGAAAATCGCCGTGTACTTGGCTTGTGATGAGATAGTTTGAATTGCTAATTCGCTAGGCGCTGGTGGTGCGGTCAGAATAGGTAGCGTGTAGATGCCAAGCCCAAAACCTAATATACCCACGATGCAATGGGTTACTATGAGTGCTGCAATGGTGCGTGTTTTCATGGTGGTATGTCTGTGGTTATTTGAGCGGTAATAACCATGAGGGGCAATGCTTGGAATGTTTGCCCCTCATGGTTTGTATGGTACTGATGGCGGCTTAGTAGCCCGCAGTGGATGCGCCGGCTCTGCGTGGGTCAGAGGCGCCAAATAGAATACCATCGACTTTCATAATCGATTGGGTGCTACCCATAGCAGATTTGACCTTGACATCGTGGCCTTTGGCTTGCAAGAGGCTTACGGTGTCTTTATTGAGGGTTTTTTCAACCCGCAGCTCATCGGGCAGCCATTGGTGGTGGATGCGCGAGGCGTTAGTGGCTTCTGCGATATTCATTTGGTGGTCGATGACATTCATGATGACCTGTAACGTAGTGGTGATAATGCGGCTACCGCCTGGGCTGCCCGTGGCTAAAAATGGTTTGCCATCTTTTAAAACGAGGGTTGGGCTCATCGACGACAACGGACGTTTTTTGCCCGCAACGGCATTAGCGTCGCCGCCAATCAGTCCGTAGCCGTTAGGTGTGCCTGGTTTGGCAGAGAAGTCATCCATTTCATTGTTGAGTAAAATTCCCGTGCCATCAGCGACCAATCCTGTACCATAAGAAAAGTTAATGGTATAGGTGTTAGCAACGGCGTTGCCGTACTGATCCATCACCGAATAGTGGGTGGTTTCATTGCTTTCAAACGGGATGGGGTTGTTGGGTTTGATTTCTGCTGCTGGGCGTGCTGTATCGCCAATAGATTCAATGAGCGATTTGGCGTAGGCCTTGCTAGTGAGACCTTTGATGGGTACTTTGACAAAATCAGGATCGCCCAAATATTCAGAGCGATCCGCATAGGCGAGTTTCATCGTTTCGGCCATCAGGTGAAGGGTGTTAGCCGTATTGTGTCCCATTTCGGCGATGGGGTAGTTCTCTAGCATATTGAGTATCTGCACGATATGCGTACCACCTGAAGAAGGTGGTGGCATAGAGACAATTTCATAGCCACGGTATTGCCCTGTGATGGGTTCGCGAAATACGGCTTCGTAATTCGCAAAGTCCTCAACGGCCATCATGCCACCTGCGTCATTGACCGCTTTGCTAATGCGCTCGGCAGTCTCGCCGGTATAAAATCCAGCGCGCCCTGATTCGGCAATGCGTTTTAATGAGCGGGCTAAGTCTGGTTGTTTGAGTTTTTCGCCAATTTGATAATAATCATCGCCTTTGTAAAAGATAGCTTTGGTGCTATCCCACTGCTTGAGGCGGTCTTCTAAGTTAATCAGGGAGTTGTATAAATCAGGGGTCATGACGATGCCGTTTTCAGCTAGATCAATCGCGGGTGCGATCACCTCGCTTAGTGGCATGGTGCCATAAGTCTCTAACGCTTTGATCATGCCTGCAACGGTACCAGGGACACCAACTGCGAGACCGTGAAAGCGTGATTTTTTTTGATCTGGTTCGCCTTGTTCATCTAAAAACATATCACGAGACGCTTTTTGGGGTGCCATTTCGCGGTAGTCTAGTGTGGTGGTTTTGTTGGATTTGGCATCGTGAATGACCATAAATCCGCCGCCACCGAGGTTGCCAGCTCTGGGTAGGGTAACCGACAGAGCAAAGCCAATGGCGACACTGGCATCAACTGCATTCCCGCCTTTTTTTAGAATGTCTAGGCCAATTTGGGTGGCAACGGCCTCTTGTGTCGAGACCATGCCTTGGGTGGCAATGACAGGGTGGTGTATGGCATCGCTTTCATAAATGGCGGTGGGTGATTGTTTGGCAAGGATTGGGCCGGTAATTATAACCAGTACAAGCGCTTTTAATTTTAATTTTAATTTTTTCATTTGGTTACCTTGATTGGTTGGTGAGTAAATGACTGACTGCTAGATTATAAGTTAAAGTTATTTTAAATAACAGCTTTTTTGATGTAATATGTGTTTATTTTTGCGGTATAATCGAGGGCTGAAAATAATCACTACATACGATAACAGATGCAATGCAGACACCTTTTCCACAGAGACCCGTAGTACAGACAGATTTAGCACAGACAGATTTAGCGAATACGCCTTTGTCGGCATTGGCGCGTAGCCAATCTTTGGTTGCAAATTACTTAACGCATGCGGTCTATCTGGCGTTAAAAGACAAAGTTACGCCGTCTGGTAGTACGTTGCAACAAGCCATTCAAAGCAATGTCGATAATCCTGATAGTGCGATCGGTTTTTATGCGATGGATGCGGCGAGTTACCAAATCTTTGCGCCATTATTAAACCCGATTATCAAGGCTTATCATGGCAATATACCAGATAGGCAATCTGGTTTAATTATGCCGTTGGATGACGCAAAAAAAAGCGCTTGGCGTTTTGAAGCAGGGGCTGAATCATTGATTGTCTCAACCCGAATTCGAACAGCAAGAAACTTGGCAGATTTTGCGTTTGGTGGGATGTTAATGCCCAAAGACCGCCAAGCCGTGCAAAGCCAGATCGTGGATGCACTCGCGACGTTACCAGCTGCGCTACAAGGTCAATATGAAACGATTCAAGCGATGGATGAGCAAAGGCAGTCGGCGCTGATTGCTTCCCACTATCTGTTTAAACAAGGCGACCGCTTTTTGGCTTCGGCGGGGCTTAATAATGATTGGCCAAATAATCGCGGTATTTTTTTGGCAGCGGATAAGCGGTTTTTGGTTTGGGTGAACGAGGAAGATCATCTGCGTATTATTTCGATGCAAAAAGGGCACGATATTAGTAGTGTTTACGAACGCTTGGTGATGGCTTTTGATTGCCTTCAACAGCATTTAAACTTTGCCGAAGACCCACGGCTGGGTGTGTTGGCAAGCTGTCCGACCAATATTGGCACAGGCATTCGAGCCAGTGTTCATATTCGGCTGCCGCATTTGGCGCAACAAGGCGAGCGACTCAAAGCGCTAGCTAACCGCTATCATTTGCAAGTGCGCGGACAAGCTGGCGAGCACAGCGATAATGCAGGCAACCCCATCGTTGATTTATCCAATCGGCGGCGTTTGGGGCTGTCAGCATTGGATTGTATTAATGATTTGGTGCTAGGGGTTAATGCGATTATCCGCGAGGAGAAACGCTTGTCGCGTTGAGCAATCTGGCGCAATCTATCTGACTCAATCTCTAACGCCTTTAATTTTTAAGTGGTGACGGTGTTAGGATGGGTTGTCGGTGTTAGGGCAGCTGGTGGTTTAGCCCCGTGTCTAGGTAGATTTGCCGCATTTGTTTTGTCAGTGCGCCAGGTTTACCATCGCCGATGATGGTCTCATCGATTTGAATCACAGGGATGACTAGCATGGTCGCCGAGGTAACAAATGCTTCATCAGCGGATTTAGCTTCATCTAAACTAAAGTCACGTTCTTCTAGTGTGAGTCCGTGGGTGGTCGCCATTGTCAGAATCGCGCGGCGTGTAATGCCGTTGAGTATTTGTGCGTTAGGGGCCTTGGTGATGAGGCGGTTGCCTTTGATGATAAAGGCATTGTTGGCGCTACCTTCGGTGACCAAACCGGCTTCAATAAACCAGGCATCATCAAAGCCATTATCAACGGCAGCCTGTTTAGCTAGCACCGCGCCTAATAACCCCGTGCTTTTGATGTTGCGTTTTGCCCAACGAATTTCAGGAAAAGCCATCACGCGAATGCCCAAATCGGCTAATGGGTTTTCCAGCAGATTTTTCGGCTGCGGAATAATGACTACATTAGGCTGAATGGTCTTTGATGGTAAAAAGTCGCGGTCAGCATCTTGGCCGCGCGTTACCTGTAGATAAATCGCCCCATGAACGAGTTGGTTTTTTTCAATAATGGCCCGCTGAATAGCCATTAATTCGTCTTGGGGCATTGGCATGGGGATGCCGACTTCGTTTAAAGAATAGGCCAGCCTCGTTAAGTGCCCTTGGCTGTCGATGAGGGCTTTATGTAGTACCAGGTTGACTTCATAAACACTATCGGCGAATAAAAAACCGCGATCAAAAATCGAGATGTTGGCATTGGATTCGCTAACAAATTGACCATTGACGTAGCAGATGCGCTCAGCGGCATTGCTAGTTGTGCCGTTAGCCTTATCGTTAGCGGTATCGTTAGCGGTATAGTTGGGGATATCGTTGACGGTATCGTTAAGGGTGTCATTTCTACTATTAGCCATAAATAATACCGGGTAGCCAAGTTGCTAAGGCAGGGAATAGCGCCAAAATTAATAGCATGAAAACTTGAATGATGATAAAAGGTATAACGCCTCTATAAATAGCGGTGGTTTTAATCTCAGGCGGCGCAACGCCTCGTAAATAAAATAAAGCAAACCCAAATGGCGGTGTTAGAAAGCTGGTTTGTAAATTAATCGCCATCATGACGCCCAGCCAAATGGGGTCAAATCCTAGCATCAATAAAATCGGGCCAACAATCGGGACAACCACAAAGACAATCTCGATAAAATCTAAAATAAATCCCAGTAAAAACATAATCAGCATCACAACCAATAGCGCACCCCATTTGCCCCCAGGCAGGCTATGTAGCCAGCTTTCGACTAATTTATCACCACCTAAGCCGACAAAAATGAGCGAAAAAATAGTCGCACCGATTAAGATGAAATAAACCATTGCAGTCACCTCGGCAGTCGAGCGCACAATGGCGGTGAGATTTTTGCGGGTGAATTCACGCTTGAGTATGGCCATCAAGATCGCACCAATCGCACCGACTGAGGCAGCCTCTGTTGGTGTGGCGAAACCTGTGAGGATAGAGCCTAAAACCGCAATAATGAGAATGAGTGGGAAACAAACGGCAATAATAACGCGTTTCAGAAATTGATTAGCTCGTGCATCGGCGATTTCCTGTGCAGGGATTGGCGGCGCACTGTCTGGTTTTAAGAATGCAGTGACTAGAATATAGGCAATATAAAGTAGTGGCAATACCAACCCAGGTAACATCGCCCCCGCAAATAAATCGCCGACAGACACGGTATCAGGAGACCAGTTGCCCATCGCAAGTTGGGCTTTTTGGTAGGCGTTAGAGATGACGTCGCCTAATAAGATCAGCACAATCGACGGTGGAATGACCTGTCCTAAAGTGCCTGAGGCACATATTGTTCCTGTGGCTAGCGCTGGGCTGTACTGGTAGCGTAGCATCGTGGGTAATGTCAATAAACCCATCGCGACAACCGTCGCACCAACGATGCCTGTTGATGCAGCTAGAATGGTCCCTACAATGACCACCGAAATGGCCAATCCACCGCGCAGACGACCAAAAAGCATGCCCATCGTGATGAGCAAATCCTCGGCGATTTTTGATTTCTCAAGTACGACGCCCATAAAAACAAACAGCGGCACAGCGACAAGAATAGGGTTGTTCATAATGCCAAAAATCCGAGAGGGTATTGCATGCAAGATGCTTACATCAAACGCACCAAACAAGTGTGCTGCGCCAGCAAATAGCAGCGAAACCCCCGCAAGGGTAATGGCAACTGGATACCCCATCATTAGGAATAAACAGATGACAACAAACATGATAATGGCTAAATATTCCATTAATTGGTCTCCTTGGCCGCTGGGCTAGTGTGTGTGTCGATATTGGGGCTGGGTTGTCCTGTTTTGATTTGTTTTATTTTATGAAAGACAAGCGAAATGCCCTGTAGAATCAGCAAAACGGCGACGACAATAATGAGTGATTTGACCAGATAAAGCGCGGGCAGGCCACCGACCTCGCCTGATGATTCTTTTAGGCGCCACGAGGAAGCGACATATTGCCATGAATAATAGATAATAAAGGCGCAAAACGGCAACAATAACGCGAGTGTGCCAAATAAATCAACGATACCTTTTTGGGTGTTGTTTAGCCGTGTGTAAAGGACATCAACACGAACATGTTTATCTGCATAGAGCAAAAGCGGCGCGCTTAGTAAGAAAACCAGTGCATTCATAATTAAAACTGCTTCGTTTAATTGGATTGAGTAAGCGTTTAGAAAATACCGCGAAATCACATTGTAAAATGTGGCAAGTACCATGAAAAAAGTTAACCAAGCAACCCCATAGCCTATCCACTTGCTCAATTGATCAATTATCTTCATGTCAGGTTTATCCTCTCAGTTGTCAGATACGAGCGCCTAGCGTCTTGTTACCGCTAGCCTTGTCACCGCTGATTTAGATTATAACAACAAACACAATTATAACAATAAAATCGTTATCCAGGTAATAACCGCCATGATAAGGGTCACTGAAACAGCGGCAGAGCCAGCGTCTTTGGCTTTGCCAAAATCGGGATGCTGTTCGTCAAAGCGATCTACGACGGATTCTATGGCAGAATTAAATAGCTCAGCAAGCAAAATTAATCCAAGGCTAGTGACGAGTAGCAGCCACTCTATTGCTGATGCTGCTATCACAAATGACAGTGGTAAAAGCACGGCGATTGCCGCGCATTCCTGACGAAAAGCGGCTTCGCCTTTAAAGGTATTGATAAACCCTTGTTTCGAGTAGCGGCATGCGTGAATTAAACGAGATAAACCTTGGCGTTTGGGTTTCATTATTCGGTTTCTGGTTTCGGGTAATGCGAAAGTAGGGCTTGTTTGGCGGCCTCAATAGACAGCGTACCACGAATTAATTGTTCGATTAGATTGGTGATTGGGGCGCGAACGTGGTGTCGATGGGCGTATTGTGTGGCTTCAATGGCGGTGTGGACACCTTCTACGGTTTGTCCGATTTCTGCACAGGCAGACTGTGTGTCGTAACCTTGCCCCAGTAATAGCCCAAATCGGCGATTACGAGATAAATCATCGGTGCAGGTCAGCAATAGATCGCCCAAACCTGATAAGCCCATCAGGGTCTCGTTGCGTGCACCCGAGGCGGCGCCTAAACGAGCAATCTCGTGTAAACCCCGGGTAATAATGGCTGCACGCGTGTTGGCGCCAAACCCCAAGCCATCAGAAATACCAGCAGCAATGGCGATGACGTTTTTCAGTGAGCCACCAATTTGTGCGCCGATGACATCGTCTGTGGTGTATGTGCGCATCTGCTCATTGTGTAAAAAGTTGGCGAAATCATTGGCAAACGCCAACGTGCTTCCCGCGACCGTTATTGCGGTCGGTAATCCAGCGGCGACTTCTTTAGCAAAGCTAGGGCCAGCAATAATAGCAAACGGTGTGTCAGGAAATTGCGTTGTAAAGGTGTGGCTTAGCAAGTCGTTTGTTTGTTTATCGAAGCCTTTGATAGCCCAACCAATTGCTTGGCGGCAAACATAAGGTTGTATGCGCGCTAACGTCTCTGCAAAAGCGTGGCTAGGTACAACCAATAGAATCATGTCACAATCATAAATAACCGCAATATCGTCAGTAGGATGGACGTTATCTGGTAAGGGAGTTGACGGCAAATGTTGGTTGTTGACTCGTGCTTGTTGTAGTGCTTTGATATGCGCGGCATTATGTCCCCATAAAAAGACCGTGCTGTGTTCGTCAGCGCGTGCACAGTTAAGTGCGAGTGCGGTGCCCCAACTGCCTGCGCCTAAAACAGCGATTTTTTGTGCCATGCTATTTAACTAGAAAATGGTTACTGTGCCGCGCATTGTTTTTATGCATACAATTCATACGAGTAATGTTGGTGGCTCAGGTTGGTTTAGCTTAGTGCGTGGTTGGTTTGTCGTCTGCCTGAGGCGTGCTTTCTGAGGCAGCAGTGTCAGAGGCGTCAGTTTTGTTTGCTTCAGCTTGCTGTTGCAGATGCTGTTGGTAAAGCGCGTTAAAATCTAACGGGTTTAGCAGCATGGCAGGGAAACCAGCTTTTTGTGATAAGGCGGAAATCGTTTCACGGGCGTATGGGAACAATATATTGGGGATAGCGGCGCCTAAAATATGACCGCGTTGTGCGCTGTCAAAACCTTTGACGGTGAAAAGGCCGGCTTGCATGACCTCGATGACATAAGCGACTTTGTCTTCGATTTTGGCGGTGACAGTGAGCGTTAGTGTCACTTCGTATAAGCCGTTTTCTTCGGAGACACACGTGGACTGGTTGCCAAGGTTGAGGTTGATCTCTGGCTGCCAATTTTGTTGGTGGATGGCGGGGGTGTTGGGTGATTCAGAAGAGATGTCTTTTGTGTATATTTTGTTGATTTCAAATGCTCTTTCTTCGGACATAGTGCGAGTTCCTTATGTGGTTAGTTAGGTCAATAAAATAGCGAGCTAAGATTGTAACAAATTCTCGTGCTAAAAGGGGAGTTGTATGCAAAAAAGCCACAAAATATTGTGGCTTTTTTGCAGGTTTCAATAGGCATTGCTGCTTTATTTGCTCATCGGTGAGCGAATTGCAGTCTATCGTGTTTTTTGTCGTGCCATTTTGCGTACATCAGGCCCCATGGGTAAATCGAAATCATAGCTCGCTAAAATACGATTATCTTCTGGACGGATTAACCGCGTGCTGACATAAACATGGTCACGACCAACGGCATAGGTACCCACAAGGACTGCGCCTGCAGCGTGTTCTTTGGATATTTTTTGAATGTCACGAGACAGCATGTACTCGCCGCTTTTTTCTCTGACTTTGACATCGTGCCGTGTTCTTAAATCAACAACAGGGAAGCCAAACTGGGCAAAGCGGTTGCCAATTTGCTCAGAGACCATCAGACCCAGTGCTGAGCTAGAGTTTAAGTCAGTAATGTCTGCCACGCTAGTAATTAAAATGGCTTTTAGGTCATTTTGCAAATAGGTGGCCTGTGACATAAGCCCTTCACCTGCTTTGTGAGAAGTGCCTATGATATCTGGATCCTTAACATTGCTATAAGTTCCTTTGCTTGCATTTTCATTGAAAATATCAGGCGTTGTGCATCCAGCCATCATGGCGGCTGAAATGGCGATTAGTAGGTATTTTTTCATCCTTTGTGCTCCCAAATGTAGAAATACACGGCTCCTATGCGAAACGATAGACGATGTATTCTTTGTTATTAAACCATAAAATTATTTATTAATCTCGCATAAGATACCACAACTTAAAATGAAGCGAAACCCTCTTGATGGCTTTGAACGTGAAAAAATAAAATTTATTTCATCAAATTGTTGCAAATGGGTCAGACTAGGCTAACCCGTTGGTCTGTCGGTGATTCGCTGTTTTTAGGGCGAAAATAACTACAAATTGGGGTTGATTTGCATGGGGTGCACAATGTATAGTGTATCTCGTGTTTTTGCTTTGGCTGGTTAGTCGAGCAAATCAACACAAGATAATGCACCCTATTTTGATAACTAATTTAAAGGAGACCCGCGATGGATTTGGTCGAACTCGCTGAAAAAACGACAACAAACGTCACTGATATAAAACTACAGCCAGCTTCCCTGGATATTTGGGAAAAAAAATACCAACTAAAAACCAAAGATGGTCAACCCGTTGATGAAGATATAGAAGCGACCTATGCGCGCATTTCAGCAGCGCTTGCCGCAGTCGAAGAGACCAAGCCAAAACAAAAAAAGTGGCAAAAAGCGTTTCATTGGGCGCTACAGAATGGTGCCATTCCTGCAGGACGCATTGTTTCAAATGCTGGGGCGTTACAACACAAGCCAGCGACATCGACAATCAATTGCACGGTTTCGGGTACGATAGTTGATTCGATGGATGAT
Organism: Ostreibacterium oceani; assembly: GCF_009362845.1. Classification (NCBI taxonomy): domain Bacteria; kingdom Pseudomonadati; phylum Pseudomonadota; class Gammaproteobacteria; order Cardiobacteriales; family Ostreibacteriaceae; genus Ostreibacterium; species Ostreibacterium oceani. The sequence goes on from NZ_WHNW01000005.1 coordinate 33,847, forward strand.
ATTCTAGGTAAAGTGCATGAATCTGGGCTGACACTAAAGGCAGGTTGCGGGATTGGTTATGAATTTTCGACTTTGCGCCCACGCGGTGCTTATGTGGCAGGTGCGGGTGCCTATACGTCAGGCCCTTTGTCGTTTATGGATGTTTATGACAAGATGTGTTTTACGGTGTCTTCAGCGGGTGGGCGGCGTGGTGCGCAAATGGCTACTTTTGACGTTTCTCACCCTGATGTGTTGGACTTTATTCGTGCCAAACGCGAAGATGGGCGTCTACGCCAGTTTAACTTGTCGCTACTGATTACCGCAGACTTTGTTGAAGCGGTAAAAAATGATGCCGATTGGCACTTAGTCTTTCCTGTTCGAGAGCAGGAGTTACGCGAAGATCAAGCGACACTAGAGGACTTGATCGCAGATAAGCAAATTATTTGGCGCGATTTTCCTGATAAAACAGGCAAGATACTCAACGACCAAGAGCAAGTGGCGTGCCGCATTTACAAAACCTTGCCAGCACGTCGTATTTGGGATGCCATTATGGCCTCTACGTATGATTATGCGGAGCCTGGGTTTGTCTTGATTGATAAAGTTAACGAGATGAATAATAACTGGTTTTGTGAAACGATTCGCGCAACCAACCCCTGTGGTGAGCAGCCATTGCCGCCGTATGGTGCCTGTCTGTTGGGGTCGGTTAATCTGACCAAATTTGTACGCAATCCGTTTACCGATGAGGCCGTATTTGATTGGGATAGCTACAACGAAGTTGTCTCTATCTTTACGCGCATGCTAGACAATGTCGTAGAAATTAATGGCCTGCCGTTACCCGAACAGCGCCAAGAAATTGCGCGCAAACGTCGCCATGGTATGGGCTTTTTGGGGTTGGGTTCGACGATGACCATGTTAGGCATTGCTTATGGCTCACCGCGTGCTATTGAGTTTACTGAAAAAGTGGCTTGTGAAATGTCACTAACGGGCTGGAAAGCCTCGCTAGAATTGGCCAAAGAAAAAGGCCCTGCACCAATTATGAATGAAATGTTTACCCTAACTCCGCATATGCTGCGTTTGCGCCCTGAGTTAGTTGATGCTGGTTATCAAGTCGGTGATCAGTTGCCTGGTCGTGTCTTGCACGCAAAATATAGCCGCTACATGCAACAGATTGCGAGTATTGATGCCGACTTAGTGAATGAGTTAGCCGAGTACGGCGGGCGATTTACACACCATAGCTCGATTGCACCGACCGGGACGATTTCGTTATCACTGGCGAATAATGCATCGAATGGGATTGAACCGAGCTTTTCGCATCATTACTCAAGAAACGTTATTCGCGAAGGTAAAAAGTCCAAAGAAAAAGTTGAGGTATTCTCTTATGAATTATTAGCTTATCGCGAGCTAATTAACCCCAAAGCCATGCCATTTTCTACTGAGCCAGATGAGCAACTGCCTGATTACTTTGTCTCTGCTGACGATATTACGCCCAAGCAACACGTGGATATCCAAGCGGCAGCCCAAAAATGGATTGATTCATCTATATCTAAAACAGCGAATGTACCTACGGATTTTGATTACGAAGACTTCAAAGACATTTATCTGTATGCCTATGAGCAGGGGCTCAAAGGGTGTACGACCTTTAGGTTTAACCCGGCCGCTTTTTCTGGTGTGTTGGTCAAGGAAAAAGATCTAGAAAGTACGACCTATCAATTTACGCTAGAGGATGGCTCGCAAGTTGAGGTTAAAGGCAATGAACAAATTGAATACGATGGCGAGATACACAGCGCCGCTAACTTGTTTGATGCACTAAAAGAAGGCTATTACGGTAAATTTTAATTAGGATTGACAGATGATAAAGATTGATAAAAAAATAACAGGTTACGCAATTAAAAAAGCCGATGAGCCAGCCGATGCATCAGCCGATGTATTAGCCGGGGTATCAGCTGATACAAAGGCGACAACCATCGGTAAACAGGGTGAAGCAGGCGGGCAGCCAGCTGCGTCTGGACCAATTGAAATGCACGAATCGATTAATCGCCCCGAAAAATTATTCGGCTCAACATACAAAGTGAAAACACCACTGTCGGAGCATGCGCTCTATGTGACCATTAATGATTACTTACTCAACGAGGGGACGGAGTATGAACAGCGTCGCCCTTACGAGATGTTCATTAACTCAAAAAACATGGAGCACTTTCAGTGGATTGTGGCGTTGACACGGGTAATTTCTGCCGTCTTTAGAAAAGGCGGTGATAGCACGTTTTTGGTCGAAGAACTCAAGTCGGTATTTGATCCACAGGGCGGCTACTTTAAATCTGGCGGGCGTTATATGCCGTCGATTATAGCCGAATTAGGCGATGTGATTGAGTCGCATATGAAATCCATTGGCATGATTCGGGATGAGCAAGACCAGCATCAGCAACGCTTGATTTTTGAAAAGCAGCAACAGTTGGCAGCAAAAGAAAAAGAAAAACAACAGCAAGGTATGGCCGCGTCAGCGACAGAGACAGCCAATACATCGGGTTATCCAGCCAGTGCCGTGTTATGCAAAAAATGCTTTGCCAAAGCAGTCGTTGTGATGGATGGTTGCGCGACATGCTTATCCTGTGGAGACAGTAAGTGTGGCTGATTGGTGTGTTAGCTAGCGTTAGTTCGGTTTAGTTTACGTTAGTTCACGTTAGTTAGCGTGAAAACGTCATGTTGCTTGCTGGTTTGACGTAATTAGAAAAACAGCGGCCAAGCAATCACGCTATGATGGGCTTTTTACTAACCGATGAAATCACTATGAATACAAAACAAATCGTTCAAGACTTTTTTGCTGACTTTACCTTAGAAACCACGCCAGGGGCGGCAAAGAAAATCGACGACTATGGGCAGTATATTCGCCAAGGCGAAAAGGTCTATGTTACTTTTTTGCCTGGCTCGGATTTTGCTGATACCGTCGCTGTTTCTAAGCGCCTCAAAGCCGAAGGATTGGAGCCTATCCCGCATATTGCGGCGCGTTCGACACCGAATCGCCAGTTTTTGGAGACAGGCATTAAACAATGTGTGGAAGAGGCAGGCGTCGAGCGCTTTTTGGTGATTGGTGGCGCGGTTGACAAACCCGTTGGCGAGTTTGACTGCACGGCACAAATTTTGGAAACGGGTCTGTTTGATAAGTACGGTATTAAATCGGTTGGCTTAGCAGGTCACCCAGAGGGTAGTCCTGATATAACCGACGAAGGCATTCGCGAAGCACTACGCTTTAAAAATGCGTTTGCCGAGCGCACCGATGCAGACCTTTATTTGGTGACACAATTCTGCTTTGAAGCTGCGCCCATTATTGCCTGGGATAAAGCGCTGCAAGCCGAAGGTAACCGATTACCAATCCACATTGGCCTGCCAGGGTTGGCAACGTTGAAATCATTGATTGGTCACTCCAAAGCCTGTGGTGTCGGTGCTTCGATGAAATTTTTGACTAAGCAAGCAAAAAACGTATCTAAACTCTTGTTGGTTAATGCACCTGATGAGCTCACCATTGATTTGGCAACGTACAAAGCCACAGACCCGAATTGCGGTATCGCAGGACTACATATTTATCCGTTGGGTGGTTTGCCAAAGACGGCTAATTGGTCTTATGCGGTACGCGATGGGCGCTTTAATTTACATAGCGATGGTAGGGGTTTTGATATTGTATAGCTATGTCTCCCAGTTTAGTTAAGCTGTCTCAACTCAGTCGCTGACTCAAGCGGTTGAAGTTGTTTTTAAAAATGAAAGGTCATCTTAGGATGGCCTTTGTTTTTGCATTTTTCGTTGTTTAAGTGGGATTACGAGGAAATTACTGGAATTACGAGGAAATTACTGGGATTATAAATGGTATTACAGCATGATGGGTTATCCTCGGGTTTCATTTGTTGTTGGTGGCACAAAAAATCTATTTTTGCGGTATAATTGATGCCAGTAGTTACCGCTTTTTTTATCTGTGCTCGTCTCTATTGAGTCGTTGCCGAGGAGTATTTAAGTGATTCATTCAACAGCAGTTATTGACCCAAGCGCGCGGATAGATGAAAATGTCAGCATTGGTCCTTATAGCATTATCGGCGCTAACGTGGAAATTGGCGCAGGGACTTGGATTGGGCCGCATGTCGTGATTCAGGGGCCAACCAAAATTGGGCGCAATAACAAAATCTACCAATTCAGCTCACTAGGCGAAGTGCCGCAGGATAAAAAATTTAACGAAACCGATGAAACATGGTTAGAAATTGGCGATGGCAATGTGATTCGTGAATTCTGTACCTTTAATCGTGGTACGGCTCAAGATGCAGGGAAAACGGTCGTGGGCAATGATAACTGGATCATGGCCTATGTGCATTTAGCCCATGATTGCGTGATCAAGGACCATACCATCTTTGCAAATGGTGCCTCGTTGGCGGGGCATGTTACTATCGGCAATTATGTGGTGATGGGTGGGTTTGCTTTGGTTTATCAGTTTGTGACGGTGGGGGATTATGCCATTTGTGGATTTTCTTCTGGCGTGAAACACGACGTTCCTCCTTATTCGATGGTTGATGGTATGCCCGCTAAGGCGGTGACGATTAATATAGAAGGGTTGCGTCGGAATTATTTTTCCAAAGAGGAAATCCAAAGTATTAGAGAGGCGTTTAGGCTACTCTACAAATCGGGGCTGACACTAGACGAGGCCAAACAGGAGTTGCTCGGGCTGGCCAAAACTGCGCCAGTCATTAATTTGCTGAACGAATTTTTTCCCGTGATGAAGCGGGGTTTGATTCGTTAATGCATATTGCTTTATTAGCAGGCGAAGCATCAGGAGACCAGCTTGGTGCTGAGTTGATTAAAGCGCTGAGAAAACGCAATCCTTGCATTCGGTTTGATGGGGTTGGTGGCGAAAAAATGCAAGCACAGGGGTTTAATTCGCTTATTCCGATGGAGGAGTTTTCGGTCATGGGTATCAGCGAGGTTTTATGGCGATTACCAAAACTACTGCGATACCGAAATCAGCTGATTGAGCAATACCAGAGCAGCTTACCCAATGCTTTTATTGGGATTGACTCGCCTGACTTTAATTTACGGCTGGCGGGGCGTTTGCGCGAAATTGGTATTTATACCGCGCAGTATGTCAGCCCCTCTGTTTGGGCGTGGCGCGAAAATCGGATTGAGACGATCAAGCGTTCCTGCGATTTAATGTTAACCTTGTTTGAGTTTGAAAAACAATTTTATGATAAGCATCAAATGCCTGCGGTTTATTGCGGGCATCCGTTGGTTGACTTGATTCCCGCTGAGCTGAACCCCGCCAAAGCCAAAGCACGCCTACAACATGAGCCTGGGCGCCCCTATTTAGCCGTATTACCTGGCAGCCGTCAAAGCGAAGTAAGAAAAATGCTACCCGTTTTCATTCAAACGGCACGCTATTTGCAGAAAAAATTACCCAATCTTGTGTTGCAAGTGCCTGTGGTAAATCAAGAAATTCGGGCGCTGGCGACAAAGCTGTTTGCGCAACAAGGCAGCGGATTGACGTTTGAGCTGATTGACGGTGATGCCAAGCAGGTTATGCTTGCTTGTGACAGTGTCTTATTGGCATCAGGCACGGCAACGTTAGAAGCGATGCTATTGCAAAAACCCATGGTTGTTGCTTACAAAGTCAGCCGAGTAACGGCGACAATTGCTAAACGCTTGGTTAACGTCACACACTTTTCATTGCCGAATTTACTCGCAGACCACCCCGTTGTGCCTGAGTTTATTCAGGATGCGATTAACCCCCACGAAATGGCGCATGAGCTCTATCAACAAATCACAGATGCGTCGCACCGCAATGCGTTGGTGGCGAGACTGGTGCAAATTCGCCGCAAAGTCCGCGGCCATGCAGCAGAAAATGCAGCCAAAGCCGTCTATCAAGACATGATGCGCAAGGAGCTAATGGGATGAGGCTGGCAGGGGTTGACGAAGCGGGGCGAGGTGCTTTGGTCGGCAGTGTGTATGCCGCTGCAGTGGTGCTGCCTGAACAATACGACCGGCGACAAACGATTGACTCTAAAAAAATGACAGAAGCCAAGCGATTTGCTGCTGCCGACTATATTAAATCAATCGCGGTTGATTTTGCGGTAGCAACGGCAACCGCCGCAGAGATTGATGCACTAAATATTCATCACGCGACTTTATTGGCCATGCAGCGGGCGGTTTTGCAGCTAACGGGTCAGATAGATGCGGTTTGGGTTGATGGGAAATTTAGCCCTGAATTACCCCAGCCAACAACTGCGATTATCGGGGGTGACGGGCTGCACGATTGCATTGCTGCCGCGTCGATTTTGGCAAAAACGGCGCGGGATGCTGAGATGAAAGCACTGGATGAAACGTATCCACAATACGGATTTGCGAAGCACAAAGGCTATGCTACTGCTGCGCATCGAGAGGCATTAGCGCATTATGGCGCGCTGCCGATGCATCGACGTTCTTACAAAACCGTTCGAGACTTATGATGAATGAAGTGATATGAGTGAAGTGATGATGAGTGCAGTGAATCCACTAGACAATCAACGTGAATTAAATAACGCAACGAATAACGCGAATAACGCGAATAACGAAATAACCGTACCTTTTGCGCATTTGCGTGTGCATTCTGAATTTTCATTATCAGATGGCATGCTACGCATCAAGTCATTAGCAAAACACGCGAAAGACGCAGGCTATGATAGCATCGCGCTAACAGATATTAATAATATCTATGGCTTGATAAAATTCTATAAAAGCGCGCTTGCGGTTGGTATAAAGCCCATTTTAGGGGCTGAAGTTTATGTGCGTAGTCAAGTTGGGGTACACAAACTGGTATTGCTATGCCAGAATAACCAAGGTTACACCCATCTTTGTGAAATTATCTCTGCCGCCTATTTAAGTAGCCAGTCAAACCAAGTGATAGCGGTTGAGGAATCGGTTTTGCGCGAACATGCAGCCGGTCTGATTGCGCTATCGGCAGCGCATGAAGGCTTGTTTGGCCAGCATTTGCTGGATGGTCGTTATGCAGAAGCAGAGCAGGTGGCGCGCGATTATCAAACGCTATTTGAGCATCAATTTTATATCGAAGTCCAGCGCTTAGCCAAACCTCAAGAGTCGACTTATCTGGCTCGAGCTTTGACGCTAGCAGACAAGCTAGGTATTCCAGCCGTGGCGACAAATCATGCCTGTTTCTTGGCTGAAAAAGACTTTTATGCGCATGAGGCACGGGTGTGTATTAATCGAGGCGATATACTCAACGATGACAATCGCGTCAAAGCCTACAGCGAGCAACAATACCTCAAGTCGTCAACAGAAATGGCGGCGGTTTGGGAAGATTACCCAGAATTACTCACCAACGCTCACCGTATTGCGCAAAAATGCAACGTAACCCTAACCTTAGGTGAGAGCTATTTACCCGCGTTTGCAAACGAATTGGGGCTTAGCGAAGCCGATTACCTCGTCAAAGTGGCCCAACAAGGGTTAACCGAGCGGTTACAGCAACAATTTGTTGATGCAGATACCATTGCGGCTAAACGAAGTCCATACGACCAGCGTCTCGCATTCGAATTAGATGTGATTAACCAAATGGGCTTTCCTGGTTATTTTTTAATTGTTGCAGACTTTATCCAGTGGTCCAAAGAAAACCAAATTCCAGTAGGCCCTGGTCGCGGCTCAGGTGCAGGGTCGTTAGTGGCTTATGCGCTCAAAATTACGGATTTAGATCCGCTTGCTTATGATTTGTTATTCGAGCGATTTTTAAACCCTGAACGGGTGTCTATGCCAGATTTTGATATTGATTTTTGCATGGAAAAGCGTGATTTGGTCATTGACTACGTCGCGCAGAAATACGGTCGCGATAAAGTCTCACAGATTGCAACGCATGGCACAATGGCTGCCAAAGCGGTTGTCCGTGATGTCGGACGTGTTTTGGGTTATGGCTATGGCTTTGTTGATAGTATTGCCAAATTAATTCCATTTGAAATTGGCATGACGCTGACCAAAGCACTCGACGTTGAACCCGAGCTGAAAAAACGCTATGACGACGAAGAAGAAGTCCAAACACTCTTAACGCTGGCCTTATCACTAGAAGGGCTCGCGCGAAATGTGGGCAAACATGCGGGTGGTGTGGTCATTGCGCCGTCAAAATTAACAGATTTCTCTGCGCTTTATTGTGAGCCTGATGGCAAAAGTATCATTGTGCAATATGACAAAGACGACATTGAAGCCGCTGGGTTGGTTAAATTTGACTTTTTAGGGCTACGCACGCTGACTATCATTGATTGGGCACTAAAAAATATTAATGACAAGCGCCAATCAATGGGAGAATCAATCGTTGAGATAAGTAAAATCCCACTAGATGACGACAAAACCTATACCTTGCTCAAGGCATGTCACACCACGGCGGTTTTTCAGCTCGAATCATCGGGCATGAAAGATTTGTTAAAGCGGCTACAGCCCGATCGATTTGATGACATTATTGCGTTGGTTGCCTTGTTTAGACCAGGGCCATTGCAGTCAGGGATGGTGGATGACTTTATCAATGTAAAACACGGCCGCGCGGATGCTAACTATCCGTTGGCAGAATTAAAGCCGATTTTGGCGCCGACTTATGGTGTGATTTTATACCAAGAGCAAGTCATGCAAATTGCCCAAGTATTGGCATCTTATACGCTGGGTGAGGCCGATATGTTACGCCGCGCGATGGGTAAGAAAAAGCCCGAAGAAATGGCAAAACAAGGTGCGTTGTTTATTGATGGTGCGGTAAAAAACGGACATGACCAAGCAACAGCAAAATACATTTTTGATTTGATGGAAAAATTCGCAGGTTATGGGTTTAACAAGTCGCACTCGGCAGCGTATGCACTATTAGCCTACCAGACGGCTTGGCTAAAAACCCATTATCCACAGGCATTTATGGCGGCGGTTTTGTCTGCCGACATGGATAATACGGATAAAATTGTTACGTTAATCGAGGAATGCCGACAAATGGGGCTGACGCTCAGACCGCCTTCGCTTAATGAGTCTGCTTATCAGTTTACGGTCAATGCCCAAAACGAAATTGTCTATGGGCTAGGGGCAATCAAAGGCGCGGGTGAAGCGGCGCTAAAAACCATACTAGAGACACGGCAAACGCATGGTGCTTTTGCCTCAGTCACGGATTTCTTTTTATCCATTGACTTGGCCAAGCTGAATAAACGCGTGTTAGAGGCGTTAATTAAAGCGGGCGTGTTTGATTTATTAACCGCGAATAGACGATTTTTGTTAAAAAATTTGGATGCCTATCTAAAACTGGCAGAACAAACGGCAAAAAACAAAAAAACAGGACAAAACGACTTGTTTGGCATGATGGGGCTTGATTCTGTTGCTACTGCGGGCGCAGGTAGTGCAACCCCTGCGCCTGTTATTGAAACACAGCCATGCGATGAATGGTCAGCGCACGATAAACTTAGCCATGAAAAATCCGCATTGGGGCTTTATTTGACTGGGCATCCGATTGAATCATATCTCAGTGAACTCCGCGAAATCACTCAGCAGTCGTTAGCGCAGTGGCTATCGCGAATGGAAAACGAAGCATCGCCCCAATCAGGGCATAAAAGACCCCGTGGGCAACCCGTTATTCTCGCAGGATTGCTAACGGGCATTCGAGTGCGTCAAGGTCAGCGCGGAAAAATGGCATTTGCGACGATTGATGATCGCAGTGCGCGAACCGAGATTCGATTTTTTTCCGATAATTACGATAAAAACCGTGACAAATTAGCCGACGATTCGATTATTGTGGTGGTTGGCAAAGCGGTTTACGATGACTTTGCAGGCGCTTGGCGCGTGAATGGCGAGACAGTTTATGCGCTAGAGGAATTACGTGAGCAGTTTGTCACCGATGTTCAAATTCAATGTGACCCAACGACAGCAATGCCCGAATTGCTAGAGGCGATTAAAACGCATCAATCAGCGGCAGGTGCGCAGGTGTTTTTGGCGATTCAGACAGCGCATGTCATGGGTAAATTGCAGCTGCCCAAAACGACTAGCTTGCCGTTATCGCCTGAATGCTATCAAGCGTTAACCCGTATTGTCGGCAAAGAAAACATGAAAATGCGTTATCAATTGGATGCACTTACCGCGCCTGATGAGTCGGTAAGTAAGTAGTCACACCACAGCTCCGTTGTAGCCCCGTTGCAGCGCCATCAAATAGTGGCAAATAAGTGAGGCTGTGTCTTCATATACTGCCGCGCGTCTCGCCAATCAGGCATAAAGCGCGTCATTAAGCCGTAAAAACGGGCATTATGACCACGTTCCAGCAAGTGGGTCATCTCATGCACCACCGTTTGTTCAATGCAGGGAATTGGGTAGGCAATCAGTGCCAAATTAATCCAAATACGCTGTGCGGCGATGTTGCATGTGCCCCAACGGGTTTTCATGTGCTTAATCCGTGCTTCGTTTACACGCACGCCCATTATGGGCTCGTAGTGTGCAATCATCGGTTCGATAATATCCTGTAATTGTTTGCGATAAAATCGAAGTAGGGCGTTTTGTCTATGGGTAGTATTGGTCGCTTTGTCTACGCTGGGGCATTGAACGAATAGCTGTTGGGTTTGCTGGCAATAATGGGTTGTGTGCTTTGCATGAAAATCCAGTGAGACAGGTTGCCCCAAAAACATCACCTGCTCGCCGTGGTTGTACTGCGGTTTATTCGGTCGATGCTGCTGGGTTAGCTGTTGTCGCTTGACGTCAACCCAATGCGCTTTTTGCCGCAGTATCGCGGCAATTTCGGCATCTGGCATGTTGGTGGGTGCAGAGACTTGCAGGCAGCCATCGGCATCAAGACGCAGATAGACGTGTTTGATGGCTTTTTTGGTAATGATGGTGTCTGTTCGCATGGGTTGAAAGCTTAGTCAGTTGAATGAAATTTGGTGGTCTTGCCAAGTGTTTATTTGCTGATCACGGTTGCTAATCGTGGATTTACTTAGGCGATTTTTAAGCAGGCAATTTTACACTGAGCGTCAGTATAAAGTCAATGAGTGGTATGGGTCGAGGCGGCATGGGGCGAGGCATAGGTGCGTTATAGATGCAATATAGACTTGTTTGAGTAGGACGTGTGCTACTGGCAAGGTCATGCCGTGAAGGTCAATGCTACGAAACGAAATGAGGTAAAATTCACGTTACGAAGATTCATTGGCAGCGCACGGGCTTTGCAGTATAATGACGGTTTGTTTGGTTTGGATTGATCGCATGAAACGGCTTTATATCGACAGTGAGTTGTCCTTGAATCATGCAGCCGTGTTATCCGAAGCCGCGTATCATTATCTGTTTCGGGTCAACCGTATTGCGCCAGAGGCAACTATTGTGGCGTTTAATGGCGATGGCTACGATTATACGTGTCAGCTACAATTGACGGGGAAACGTCACGCACAGATAACGCCAGTGCGTGTGGAGAAAAACACCCGCGAGTCGCCATTGCATACGGTGTTGATCCAAGGTATATCAAAAGGCGAGCGCATGGATTATGTCATGCAAAAAGCAGTCGAGTTGGGGGTGAATGAAATTTACCCCGTCCTCACGGCAAGAGCGGTGGTCAAGCTAGACCAAACCCGCTTGGCGAAAAAAAACCAACATTGGCACGGTGTCGCTATCGGCGCCTGTGAGCAAAGCGGACGCGCTGTGTTACCTGAGATACATCCTGTTATGCCCTTGCAAACGGTGCTGGCCGCGCTTGCTACGCCACCAATAACCGCGCCACCAACAACCGCGCTAACCGCACAATCATCAGCCGAGCAATCATCAGCCGAGCAAGCACCCTTATCTGACTGCATTAAGTTGGTATTGCATCCCACGGCAAACGAAGCCGTGCTATCCTCGTTAGCAGAGGGCGCGGCCAAAACCTGCTGTATATTGATTGGTCCAGAGGGCGGGTTAACCGATGCCGAGGTATCAATGGCCAGCGCAAGTGGGTTTGTCGCTTGCCAATTAGGGCATCGTATTTTACGAACTGAAACAGCAGCCGTCAGTGCGCTCACCGCGGCACAAATTTTGTGGGGAGATTTTCGTGTTTTTTAATCGTTCAAAAGATGATCCATTAGTCGAGGGTATGGAGCAATTCCCCACTTTGTTGATGGAGCCTTGGCGCGTCAATGAGTTAATCGAAGAAGAAGCCGTCATCCAGCGCCGTCGCCTCTTTCGTGCTATTGCTTGGACGCGCATGGGTGTCGCGCTGTTGGCCTTGATTGTCTTCTTTTTTTATGGCCACCTTGATAGCGTCGTTACGGTGGTTTTATTGTGTTATATCATTTTTATTTTTGCGTTGATGCTGCGCGGTAGCCAACACCCTGATGGCATTAATCGGTATAGCTTTTTAATGGCGATTTTCGATTTGTCGTTACTGAGTTATTTTATTGTGATTAATGATAGCAAAGCGGAAATTGGTTTTTTGTTTTTGAGTGTGCTGTTGAGTGCGATGTTGATGCCGTTTGGTCGTTTGTTAATTATCGTGACATTGGCGGCATTGTCGATTGCCATTGGCAGTATGAAAAGCGTGATTAATCAGTTTTATTGGCCATTTTCTGCACAAAACTGGTGGGATATTTTGCAGACACAATCGCATCTGTTTTTGCCCAGCGAAAATTTACAAGCCATCCTGGCGATGGTGGTTGGGATTTTTGTGACGGCGGTGGTTGCGAATCGTTTGGCGAGTTGGTCGTTTCGTAACGAGGTTAAAGCACAGTTTCGTTATAAACAAGTACGCCATGTGTTGTCGTTTAACCGTTCAATTATCGAACACTTAAAGTCTGGTGTACTGGTCTTGACCGCGGATGCGAAGATTATTAGCATTAATCAGCGCGCTATTGAGTTGTTGAACCTCAGCAGCACGCAGGCGATTATTCACTTGCGTGATTTATCAATTGACTTAGCAAGGCGCTATCAGCATTGGCTGAGTAGTGGTATCGAAGCCCCGATGCCGTATCGACACAATGAAGGCGCACAAGAGGTATCGGTGTCCTTTTCGGGGTTTGGCCAAGCCGAGCAGCGTTCGGTGGTTATGATGAATCTAGAGAGCGTCAATGAATCGTTGCAACAGGCCCAAGAGGCGAAACTACAATCCTTAGGCCGCTTGACTGCAGGTGTTGCGCATGAAATTCGTAATCCATTGTCTTCAATTAGTTCTGCAGCGCAACTGCTGGGTGAGACGGCAGAAAACCCACAGCAAAAAAAGCTGACCAACATGATTGTGACAAACGTCAAACGAACCAATCAAATTATCAGTGATATTTTGGGGTTATTCAAAGAGACCCAATCACGCCGCGAATTATTGTCGGTTAATGAGACCTTGACACAATTTTGTCAGGATTTTTCACTCGCCAACAGTGAACGACGATTTGAGATTTATGTCACGGGTGAGAAAGATTTATCGTTGTATTTTATGTTTGATGCGGGGCAGTTTGACCAAGTGCTGTGGAATTTGGCGCAAAATGCGTTGAAATATGCTGGCGTAGATAATCTAATTATTACGTTGCAGTATCAATTGGCACCGTCACGGAAAAATATCTATATTGATGTGATTGATAATGGCAAAGGCATTCCTGCCGAAAAAATCCCGCATATCTTTGAGCCGTTTTACACGGGTGGCACGAGCGGGTCGGGTTTGGGGCTTTATTTGGTTCGTGAGCTTTGTAGCGCGAATAATGCGAATATTGTCTTTATGCCTTTTGAAGGTGATGATGCCTTTGGTGCGCGTTTTCGCATTGTAACGCAGACGTTTTTTTCTAAAAACACAAAGCCCAAAGCAGGCTAAAATGCCGTATAATGGCTATGATTGAGCGTCGTGATTAAAATTCGTGATTAAGATAAAGCGATTAAGATAAAGCGATTAGTAAGTAAACTAAGTCTGCATGTAATGCACCCAAATTGTTAGGAAGCCATGAGCAAAAAAACGGCAACAGCACTCATCGTCGATGATGAACAAGACATTCGTGAAGTAATCGAAATGGCCTTTATGGGCATTGGCATTGACGCGGTGTTAGCACCGACGTTAAAAGAAGGCATTCGTTTGCTGAAAAAACACGAACAAATTGATTTTTGTATCACTGATATGCGATTGCCTGATGGGGATGGGTTGGATTTAGTCAAATATATTCAGCGCCATTTTCCGCAATTGCCAGTCTGTGTGATTACTGCGCATGGTAATGTTGAGTTAGCGGTCAAAGCATTAAAACTCGGTGCGTTTGATTTTGTGAACAAGCCGTTTGACCTTGACCAGCTGCGCTCGATGGCCAAATCGGCAATGACCTTAGTTGATACAAAAGATGCACACAATAGCGACGATGGTATCGCCGCCAACACCAACGATGCAGGTCAGTCGCCGCGTCACGCAAGTGCGGTTAATATTATCGGCGACTCTGCTGTTATGAAAAAATTGGACGCGGTGATTAAAAAACTGGCGCGTTCACAAGCGCCTGTGTTTATCTATGGCGAATCCGGCACAGGAAAGGAATTGGTTGCGCGCAGTATCCATGCGCAATCGGCGCGGCGCAACGGTCCATTTGTCCCGGTTAATTGCGGTGCTATCCCTGAGAATTTGGTCGAAAGTGAATTTTTTGGCTATAAAAAAGGTGCATTTACTGGCGCAGATAAGGATTATCCTGGGTTATTTGTGTCGGCCAATGGCGGTACGATATTTTTGGATGAAGTGGCAGATTTGCCCTTATCGATGCAGGTCAAACTGCTACGCGCAATCCAAGAAAAAGCCATACGCCCGATAGGGGGCAACCGCGAGCTAGCGATTGATGTGCGAATTCTATCGGCAACGCATAAAAACCTCGAAAAAATGGTGGAATCCCATGAATTTAGAGAAGACTTATACTACCGACTCAATGTAATATCGCTAGGTATTCCACCGCTGAGACGGCGTAATGGCGATATTGCCCTGCTGGCTGAATTCATTATTAAAAAAATGACCCAATCGTTAGGGAGTGATACGATTGTTTTATCGGATTGTGCGATTGACAAACTAATGGCGTATGATTTTCCGGGTAATGTGCGCGAGTTAGAAAATATCCTTGAGCGCGCCGCCACGTTTTGCGAACATCAAACCATTACCGAGGCAGACATTCATTTAACCAGCCAAATGATCGAAGGCGAAGATAGCCTGAGTATTGATTTGAACGCAGCAATGGATACTGATTCACCTGTGGTGCCAGAGACTAAAGGGCAGCAGGCGAATCAAGCGCGGGTTTCCTCACAAACTGATCCGCAAAAACATCCACAGGCACAAAATGCAGGGCAGCAAAATGGCGCACAAACAAGTGTAAAAACAAATATGCAAACTCATCTGCAAACTCATCTACAAACGACAGAAAGCCCTCGCGATGATACCCATACCATCGATGTTGACGCGTTGCCCAATGATTTAGATGCCTATCTTGAATCAATCGAGAAAAAAGCCATCCTTTCAGCATTAAAAGCAACCGATTACAATAAAACCAAAGCGGCAGAAAAACTGGGGATTAGCTTTCGCGCATTTCGCTATAAATTACAGAAATATGACATTAAATAAGTTGATTTCCCCTACTTTACAATACATCCGTTCGCGGTGCGCTGACGCAAAAAACACGTTCGTCGCAAAAAAACACGCTCGTCGCAAAGGCATGCACCCACTAATATGCGCTCACTGACCACAATGCAAACGCCGGTTCAGGCAGACAACATTATTTACTTAACGTCGCACCAGCAATTGACGGCCTTAGTCGAACAGCTATCACCGCCTTTTGTTGTCTTAGGTGAGGGGTCGAATGTCGTTTTTGTCGGAGATTATTCTGGTACCGTGGTTGTTAATCAGCTACCTGGTGTAACGATTATCGATGATAACGAATCAACGGTAACGGTGCTTGCTGGTGCGGGTGAAAATTGGCATCATTTTGTTTGTCAGATGGCGGCGGCTGGTTATCACGGGCTGGAAAATCTAGCATTAATTCCGGGTACCGTGGGGGCGGCACCAGTGCAAAATATCGGGGCTTATGGTGTTGAGGTCTGTGAATTCATCGACTGGGTGGATGCTTTTGACTGGGTTGAGAAAAAATGGGTTAAGCTGTCTGCTGATGCCTGTCAGTTCGGCTATCGTGATAGCCTTTTTAAGCAAACAGCTCAACCAGACCGCTATCTGATTACCGCCGTTGCTTTTACCCTAAAAAAAACGTTTGAACCGGTGTTGACTTATCGTGAAGTGAATGCATGGTTTGCCGAGCAACCACCACAAGACGGAAACGCATTATTGTCTGCCATTGTCAGCATCCGCCAAGCCAAACTGCCTGACTATCGCTGTACACCAAACGCAGGTAGCTTTTTTAAAAATCCTGTCATTAGTGGTGCGCAGTATCGATTATTACAGGCAAATTACCCACAAATACCGGGCTTTTTGCAGCCAATCACTCACGCTATGCCAGAAAATTCTGGGACTGATAATAGCGAACCGAACGTCAAAATCCCTGCCGCGTGGTTAATCGAGCAGATAGGCTTTAAGGGCATGGTTAAAGAAACGGGTGCGGGTGTTTATGAAAAACATGCCCTGATTTTGGTCAATACTGGGCAGGCGACGGGCAAAGCGATTTATGATTTGGCCCAAGAAATTAGGCAAAGCGTTGCCAAAACGTTTACAATAAATTTGCTACCCGAAGTGCGATTTATTGGTGATTTTGGGGGCGAGTTTGAGGGCGAGTTTGGGCGTAATGTCGGGTGAGTTGAGCGTAAATTCAGCACAGAATAACTAGTGGGGAGCAATGAATAGACAAAGCAAAATCAAATGGTCACGTAAAGAAATAAGGGGTAATAGCTAATGATGCATGACGTTTCTGCGGTTATTTTTGACATGGATGGGGTTATTTTTGACTCCGAGCAAGTCTATTACGATGCTTTTTTTATCGTGGCTAAAGAGCACGGACTCATGGCGACAGACGCCATGGTCAGAGAATTTGCGGGCAAGTCAAAATCAGGATGCCAGTTGATTTTACAAAACTTATTAGACAATGATTTGGAAAAAACACAGCAGTTTTGGCAAGATTGGGGGCGCGCTCGTGATGCCTTATTACATGACAACGGCATGCCATTTAAGTCTGGTTTTGTCGAGCTACTGCAATCGATTACTGCCACAAACCGCGATGTAGCGATTGTGACATCGGCTGAGCGTGCGGATTTAGAGGATAACTTTCGTCGGACGAATACCACGTTGCTTGATACTTTCAAACATATCGTCACGATTGAAGCGGTAAAGCAGCCCAAGCCCCACCCAGAACCCTATGACAAAGCCATGCGTTATTTAGGTTATGCCCCTGAAAATTGCGTGGTGATTGAGGACTCAATTCCTGGGGTTAGTGCGGCGTTAGCCGCCAACGCTCAGACCATCATGATTAATGATTATATGCAACCTGAGCCATCGCTCAGGGCGAGGTTGCTTCATTATGCAACGCATCACCAAGACATTTTGCAGTTTATGCAAACCAACGGCTTGTAACGGAGAAAAACCATGACAGATAAAACCCATTTTGGCTATGAATATGTGGATAAAAAAGAAAAAGCCGCCAAAGTGTCCGCAGTATTTGACTCGGTAGCGAGTAACTATGATGTAATGAATGATGTGATGTCATTAGGTGTGCACCGATTTTGGAAGCATTTTAGTGTGATGCTAGCCGATGTTAGACAGGATATGGTGGTATTGGACTTGGCTTCGGGGACTTGTGATTTGGCGATTCAAATGGGCAAAAAATTAGCCGGTACAGGTCGTCTAGTGGCATCGGATATTAATCCCAATATGCTTGCAAAGGGTAGAGATCGCATGGTTGATAAGGGGTTAATCGAAAACATTGAGTTTGTCGAAGCCAACGCCGAGCAATTGCCGTTTGCCGATAATACGTTTGATTTGGTGACGATGGCCTTTGGACTGCGCAATGTCACCGACAAAGATCAAGCCCTGCGTGAGATTTTTCGGGTACTAAAACCCGGTGGGAAATGTCTGGTGCTAGAGTTTTCTAAACCCAGCCATGCACCGCTCGAAACCCTGTACGATTTTTATTCATTTAATGTGTTGCCTAAGCTGGGTAAATGGATTGCCAAAGACGAAGCCAGTTATCGGTATTTGGCCGAATCGATTCGAATGCACCCTGACCAAGCGACATTGCAAGCCATGTTTGACCAAGCAGGCTTTTCGATGACGAAGTACCAAAACCTCACGGGCGGTATTGTCGCTATTCACCAAGGCATTAAAATTTAACGGATGATGGCGTATTCGATCGTGGGTTCTCAATGTTTTGCGAGTCTGCTCAATATCGCATTGAGCCGCCATCAGCGCGAGTGCTGTGTAAAATCGAGTGACGGCAATTCCCGCGACGGTAATCCCTGCGACGACAATCCCCGCGATGGCAACCCTAGCCATCGCAATGGCAACCCTAGCCATCGCAATGGCAATCCTAGCCATCGCAATGGCGCTATAGATTTGTCACCGCTAGAATCCTTGTCAATTACGTTGGCGATTGATGAGCTACCTGCATCAATTGCGGTACGGTTTGTCAATGGTCGGGCAACCGCGATGTTAACAGATACGGCCACAGCAACAGATATGACAACAGATACGAGAACCAGCGCTGAGGCAACAGATGTGGCGTTTTCAGGCAGTTTGTCAGCGATGGTTGCGTTACTGACGGGCGAGGTTGGTTTGGCTGATTCTGAGGTTTATATTACGGGGAAAATTGGCAGCGCCCAGCGTTTTCAAGCGGTTTTTTCGGCGTTAGCGGTTGATTGGCGTGATTTTTTTACACGCCGTTTGCCTGAGACGATTTCAACGTTAGTTCCAGGCCTTATCCCTGATTTGATACCTGAGGCTATGCGTGATTCAATGCGAGATTCAATGCGTGATTCAATACGCGGCGAAGGTGCTAAAACCCACAAAGCTGCATTACAAAAAAGTCTGCATGCGTTTACCAGTGGCGCTCAGCTAGTCGATGCAGGCGCGACACAGTTAACACAATCTTTGCATGAATACGTAACCCAAGACAAAGCATGGGTGGTGCCCCGCGCGGAATTTCAAGCACTCAGCGGGTTAGTCGATACGCTGGACAGTCGATTAACCCAGCTGTTAAAGCAAATCGAATTAAATCAAACCAAGTCAGGAGAATAACCGGTGATTCAAAACGTTGCGCGTTTTTTTAAGGTGTGGCATACCTTAGCCAAGTACCGAATTGATGCGCTGATTCCAAAAACGAGTCGGCATGGTATGATTAAGCTCTTAGTCTTTATGATGCCTGTTGCTTGGTTTCGCCAGCCGTCGGAGTCACGCGCGGTACGTGTGCGTTTGTCGCTAGAGTCATTGGGGCCGATTTATGTCAAATTTGGACAGGCGTTATCGACACGCCCTGACTTATTGCCCCCTGATATTGCTGCCGAATTGGCAAAGTTACAGGATGATGTTGCGCCTTTCTCCAAAGAGTTAGCGATTGAAATTATAGAGAAAAGCTTAAAAACGCCTGTCGGTGAAGCATTTGCTTCGTTTAGTGACGAGGTGCTTGCATCAGCATCGATTGCACAAGTCCACACCGCGACACTGCACAGCGGCGAATCGGTGGTTGTTAAAGTGGTGCGGCCACAGATTGAACGCACCATTCGCAATGATTTGTGGCTGATGTATCGCTTTGCCAATGTCTTGCAACGATTGTCCAAAAATATTCGGCGGCTGCATTTGCCCGAGGTGGTTAGCGAGTTTGATAAAACCATTATGGGCGAATTGGATTTGATGCAAGAGGCAGCCAATGCCAGTACGCTAAAACACAATTTCAAAGATTCAGATTTGCTTTATGTGCCAGAAATTTATTGGGATTATTGTGGTAAAAACGTACTGGTGATGGAGCGTGTATTTGCCGTCTCTATTGGCGATATGAAAACGCTGCGTGAAAAACGCGTGAATCTGAAAGAACTCGCTGCGCGTGGCGTGACTATATTTTTCACGCAAGTCTTTTACCATCAATATTTTCATGCAGATATGCACCCTGGCAATATTTTTGTTGACATCAGCGACCCCGAAAAACCCAAATACGTCGCCATTGATTTTGGTATTATGGGTAGTCTGAATGATCAGGATCAATACTACTTGGCGGAAAATTTTCTGGCCTTTTTTAACCGTGATTATCGCCGTGTTGCCAAGCTGCATATCGACTCAGGTTGGGTGCCTGCCAATGTTTCAGTGACTGATTTTGAAGCCGCTATTCGCAAAGCCAGCGAACCCATCTTTGGCAAACCGCTCAAAGACATTTCCTTTGCTCAATTTCTGCTGACACTATTTCAAACGGCTCGCCGTTTTGAGATGGAGGTGCAGCCTCAGCTGGTATTGTTGCAAAAAACCTTTTTTAATATCGAGGGGTTAGGGCGTGTGTTGTATCCTGATTTGGATTTGTGGGAGACGGGTAAGCCCATTTTGGAAAAATGGATGAAAGACCGATTTGGCCTGCGTGCGATACTTAAACAAATGCGTACGCATTCAGGTGAATATACCGAGGCGCTCACTCAATTGCCTTTGTTGATTAACCAGCAATTACAGCAAACACAACAGCAACAGCAACAACAGGAGCGCCGTCAACGTGCACAGTGGCGGCGAAGTCTTATCGTTGCGGCTAGTGTTGTGTTTAGTGCCTCGGCTTGGTTGATTTTTCAGCCGAGTTTGTGGGCAGAACCCTATTCACGGTATTTTTTGGGTGGTGTGATTGTTTTGATGGTATGGCAATTGCGTCGTGGGCTAAAAAGTGAGGCATAAGGCGCTCAAGACAGGGTGTTGAGCGATAGGGCGCAGATTCAAAATCGAAGCAAGTCGTTTAAAGCCAACGCTGTACAGCTTGCGCTGTTACACAACCTATTGGCAATCGATGCAGACACAGCAAAGCAGCGCGTCTTATTTATTGGCGATTCGCATAATGACGCGGTTATGTTTAATTATTTTGATTTATCGGTGGGTGTGGCGAATGTGATGGATTGTATCGAGACCCTGGCGCACCGACCTAAATACATCACGCAACAAACCGAAAGACAGGGTTTTGTTGAACTGGCTGAGTGGTTATTGGATAATCAATCAGATGAAGAAAAACATCATTTAATTTAATGAGTACTCAAAATATATTGGAGAGATTTGTATGAAACTGGAAAAAGCATACGCAGAAGATATCAAATCTTACATTACTGCTTATGAGGCTGATCAACAATTTAAAATAGGTAAGATAAAGTCAAAGTTTAACTTTAAATGCCCCGGTAACGACTGTCTTGCTCCCGTCACATGCGCTAACTTAGATCGTCCAGATCGTCTAAGAAAACGAGAGCCTTATTATAAAGTTGTCGGTGAGCACAGTGCTGAATGTGATTTAGCTAAAGATATCAATATCCAAAGTCATGCTGCAAGCATGTGCCAAGATATCTATGGTGAGAGCGACCCGTATTATAAAGGCATCCGTCGTCTAGACCTACAACTTCCAAGCACTAAACGACTAGCACGTGATGACAATAATGATCAGACGATGAATGCAACGGAAACGTCAAGACATACACATGAAACTGAATCAGGCAAGCGTAAAAATCAGCCCAGAATTCGACTGTCATCATTAATTGATACATACTTAAACGAAGAGTTCTTTGAATTACAATTACCAGCCATAGGCGTCATAAATAGTCGTGATTTATTTTTTGAAATCAATGGTCAGGACATAGGGGGGCTTGAAGATTATTTTCGAATTTTTTATGGCAAAGCATGGTTTAATAAGAAAGAAAAAGGCTACTCTGTCGTGTTTGACAAAACACTTACACACGGAGAAACCACCCAAAGACCTTCAACCTATATACCCATCAGTGTTATTGAGTCTTCTCCTTTTAAGCATTTCAATTTAAGTACGATGGAAAAAATAGCTGATAACAGACCTAAAGATGTTTTTGTACTTTCAGAAACAGGTCCTCGTGTTAAAAATGGCTACATCAATCTGTGGTGCGAAGGCATTATGTACATTGATTATCGATTGATAAAACCTCGGTAAATGAATCCACAAATAACCGATAGCATTAGCCCCCTGCCAACAACTCCCTCGGAAACTCACTCATGACAACCACCCGCTCTATGGATATGGCTGCTTCGTTTATCGAGTTTTTCGGGTGATTATTTATATCAAATGGCGATTATTTGGATGGCGTGGACATTATCGGATTCAGTATGGTTTACGGGGAGCGTCGCGGCGGCGTATCGCCTGCCATTTTGGTGTTTTGGGTTGTTTGCTGGCATAGTCGCGGATCGGTTCAATCGCCAATCGATTGTGATTCGCGCCAATACGATGCGTTGGTTGTTGTCGCTGTGTATTTTATCCTCTATGCGAGCGATTTGATGACGCCGTTGCTGCTGTTAGGGTTGGTGTTTTTTATTTCGGTGGCGTGGTCGTTTGAAAATCCCGCGTTTTCCGCGCTCATTCCGCAACTGACCGACGCCTCATCCATTGGCACAATCAATCATCTGATCGACAACACGAAGCGCATTGCAGGTGTCGTGATGCCGTTGCTGTCCATCTGGCTGGCATCGCATAGCGACACAGGCGATTATTTTTTGATTATTGCCGCGTGCTATTTGCTGGCAACCGTTTGTGCGTCACGGTTTACGCCCATCATCCCATTTCAGCCGAACACGGCTAGCGTATCACTGCTTTCGCGGTTTAAAACCATGTTTCGCCTGTTTTTACATTATCCGCTGATTATGATCGCCGTGTTTTGCTTTGCGTTTTAATTTAGCGTACGGCGCGGGCGTGGTGTTAGTGCCGATTATCATTGATCAACACTACCATTTGGGGTTGGATGGTTTTAGCCTGTTTATGGCAGCCCAAGGTTGCGGCGCATTAGTCGCTAATCTATTACTCCGCAGGGCGATGCTACCCAGCCAGACGCAACTCAGTCCAACGAAATTCAGTCGAGCGCATCAACAGGTTTACCATGCACCTTTTTATGGGTTTATCATCGTCGCAATCGGCTTAATCGCCGTTGCACTTTGGCACAGCCTGCCAATGCTGATTGTGTTTGGTTTTGTGGGTGGCTGCGGATTGCCACTGATGGATATTTACATGCCCAGCTTGATTCATAGCGTCGGCAACGCGCAACATCACGGCAGATTGTTTGCCATTTGGCGGTTTTTTGCGGATTTTGGCATGGTGATGGGATTTGCGCTCAGCGGACTGCTCACATCCTTTGCCACAGCACCGACTGCTTTAACACTGATTGCCGTGCTGACGATCCCAGCCTCGCTTTACGGATTGTATCGATTTAACCGCAGCCATAAACATATGTAAAAAAATTTGTTCTATCCCTACTTGCTGGCAGTGGCTAAACCAACACCAAAGCACATAAATGTGCCACCGCTGAATCGACTGATGATACGCCCGCCTTTTTCAGAAGCTAACCACCCTCGTGCAGACCTAGCCAGTAATGAATAAACTAGATGAATGCATACGACAAGTGAGCTATACGTCACGACCAAAATGATGAATTGAGTTGTAAAACCTTCGGTGAAATCTATGAATTGCGGAAATACGGACATAAAAAAGAAGACGGCTTTAGGATTGGTCAGCTGGAGCGTTAGCCCCTCTAAAAATTGAAGTTTTCTGTTTTTATAGGTTGCATTGTTTAAGTCCACGCTGATTGCAGGAGAGCGCCAAAGTTTAATGCCTAAATAGATTAAATACGCAGCGCCAACAAACTTCATAATCGTAAAGGCTAGCGATGATGTCATAAGTAGGATTCCTAGGCTTGTGGCAGATACACCTGCCACTATAAAAGTACCAAACGCAATGCCAAGAATCCCGCCTATTGCCCCTTTTGTGCCGTAGCGAATAGTATTGGTCAATGTTAAAACAACACCAGGACCTGGGCTTAACACCGTGATAACCGCTATTAATAAAAACAATAAATAATTTTCCATATTATCCTCTTAGGACATAACCGTTAATTTTTTGCTCGCCACACTTAGGGCAGCATCGCAATGCCATTGCTAATAACAGCGTCTGCTGTAAGTATTCCTGCTAGGGTCGACTACCTATGAACGACACCATTCATTGAAATAACGGTACGCTCTGGACAGCCGCTTTTCTGACGGCACAATCGGCAAAGCAGTGCGACTACATCTGTTTGTTAGGCGGCTGTGTTGAGCGCATAAACATAGGCTTCAATAACTTCACCGCTTTCAATTTTGACTTGTACTCGTTGTCGCTGATAACCAGTGCCCTCGAATTCATCAAGCATCGACCAATGTTTTGATAGCTGATCCGATGAAAAAACAAAACCCTCTACTCCTTCCCCTTCGTCTGATGGGACAATGCCAGGAAAACCTTGCGCCGAACCCCAGCCTTCGTCCAGCAGCTTCCCTTTTAGAATCGCTCTATCCCAATGACCTGGTATGTCCTCTAAAACATGATGATTCGGCCTTCCTGGCGCGAGCGTACCGTAAACAAACAATCGTTCCATTTTTCCTATACCTCCTAATTTTGATGCCGCCTAACAGTTTATTCGCAGCATTCCGTAAATATCATGCTATTGAGCCACAGCTTAATCACTTAGCACGCGCCGTCTATCTGGTTCATTTTTTGTTCGTTTTATGCCTCATTGAGCACCTTAGAACCCTTGCCACTTCAGCTACGCTTTATTTAAAATAAGCATACAACACAATCCATTAATCCACCAATATCTTATTCACTTAAGTTCTGGCATAACGACTTCCTTTATACCATTGGCAGTCTGACGAATCGAAGAGAGCATAATAAATGCACGACCCTATCCACCAATAAAAAAGCCCTAGCAAAGCTAGGGCTTAAAAAGTCAGTCACACATCACACTTACGGCAGCATCGCAATGCCGCTGTTTTTCATTTTATGAACCGATGGATGGGCACAAATGTCTTGCCACCAACGCGCTAAGGCAGGGAAGTCATTATAGGCATCGGTGCGATATTTACGATGCACCCATTCGGTGGCAAAGACGGCGTGAAAATCCCCCACCGTTGGCGCATCATTAATCAAAAACCGATGGTCTTTGAGTTTATGCGAGAGCAGTTCAAACCATTGCGTGGCGCGTTCGGGTTTATCCGCCAATTTGCCACTGAGCGCATCGCTAAAAATATCGTTGATATCCAGCACGGTTTGCTGGCAATCGAATTGCTCGGCTTCGGTTTGCCCCGCCAGTCCAAAGGTTTGTCCCAAGATTTGTAAAATCGCGGGCGTTTGTCCGATGGTCATGCCGTTCGGCAAGGTGATGGCGGGATAACGAAAATGGGCAAATAACGCTTCGCCTTCGCCCGTCGGTGCATCTTTGGGTTCGCGGATGGTGTAATCGGCACCTGCTTCGTCTAGGGTCAGGACGACGCCAATCGCCCGCCCCCAAAACTGCTGACACGCCGTCCAATAATATAATGTATAAGCTGATTGATCTGTGTTCGTCATCGTAAAAACCTCAGTAAAAACCTCTAAAATCCAAACATGGTGTTATCATTGGCTAAGCCTTCGGTGGGGATGGCTTGAATCACGTCCCAATGTTCGGCAATTTTACCATTTTCAAAGCGTACTAAATCATAAAAAATTGAATGCACGCCCAAGTGCTGACCTTCGGCAATCGAGAGCACATAGTTACCTTCACCAACCACAATATGTTGCTTTTCAAATACCCATCTTGGTTTCACTTTACCGCTCATTTGTGCGGCAAAAAAGCCCTCGATGCCATCGGCAGCGTCAGGATTGTGTTGCTTATAATCAGGGTGAAAATAGGTTTGTAAGGCTGCGCCAGCTTCTTCAAGTGTACCGTTAATGAAAATATCAAAGGCTTGTTTGAGCTTGGATTTATTGGCTTCGGTTTGATCCAAATCGGTAATCGCAGTAATACCATCGGTTAAGCGACGACCCGAAGCATTCGGCTCGCTTTCGCATTGCATCGCATCCCAATGACCTGCCAACCTGCCGTCGGTGTTGACGCTAAAGAAATCAAACGCCACCATTTCGTTACAACCATGCCCAAAAGCTTCGGCATTGTGCCACTGGTTTAAGGCAACGGTATATTCACCGTCTTCGAGCAATAGCACCGTGCTGACTTGAATATTTTGCGCTTCAATCACAGGGAATAAATTCAATAACCCTTCCGCTTTGTCGGCAATAAAGGGGTTATGCTGCTCGTAATCAGGATGTAATATTGCTTCGGCAGCAGCGGCATCACGGCTATTAATCGCGTTCATTAAGGTTTCAACCGACGCCTTTCCGTTGCGCGACGAGGTTTCATGTGTGGCGTGTTGATTGCTGCTGCACGCTGCCAATAGCCCCGATAACAGCATTAATACGATGGATTTTTTCATGGTGCACCTCCCGATGCGATGATAAGTTATCAAGCGTCAACGCAAACACGCTTCGGCGCATGATTGCCCCGAAGCGGTTTCGTTAGCCATTGATAATCAATGCGTTGACGCTATTTGATGCTGGCGTTAGCCTGCAAAAACGGTTTGCAGATGTTGATCAAGACGTTTGAAATCATTGGCAATATCGCCGTTTTTCATCACATCAAAACAGGCGAAAGTCGGCAGCGGCTTGGTTTAACTCACCTTTGGCAAAGGGATATTCTTGGTGAGCATTGATAATTAAGGCTTTCTTCATCTTTTTTCCTCGTTTGATTTGTTATGCAATACAGGACGATTAAACGTCCTTACCGCCTAACACGTCTTCCAATTGCATTTCTGCCAGTACGCGGTCTTGAATCGGTTGCTTGGCAGCGTTCATTTCATCCACGCCCCATGTGATACCGACGACGGTGCGCGTTGGGCGTTTGCCAGCAGGCATCGCGGCAAGTTTTAAGTACGTATCGACGACTAATTGTGGGTCAGGCGCTTCTTCGCTTTCTAGGAACTGTCCGAAATGCTCGGTTAACGCAGCTGGCACGTTTGCCAATTCGCCGTAACTGGCTAATACATCGCTACGCGCAGGCGTTTCGCCACCACCTAACAATCCTGAGCGGAACGGCCCCGGCTGCACAATCGCAACATCAATGCCCAATGGCGCGACTTCGTAGCGTAAGCCTTGCACATAGCCTTCAAGCGCGTGCTTGGTCGCGCTGTAAGTCGAGAAAAAGGGCGGCGAGATTTGCCCAACTAATGACGACGTATTAACAATCAAGCCTGATTTCGCTGCGCGCATCGCTGGCAATACCGCTTGCATGGTACGAATCGCGCCAAAGTAGTTGATTTCCATTTGCGCTCTGGCTTGATCCATGCTGAACGCTTCGGTGATGCCAATGTACATGACCCCAGCGTTGTTGATTAAAATATCAATGCTGCCTGCTTTGGCAAGTATTCCAGCGACTGCCGTTTTAACCGATTCGTCATTGGTGACATCCATATCCACAACATGGATGTGGTCCGAATGTGCGGCGAGTTCTGCTTTAACAGCGGCATTTTTGCCGTCTGGTTGACGCATGGTGGCAAATACTTGGTAGCCTTGGTCAGCAAAATCTTTCGCGGATGTTTGCCCAAATCCACTGCTGCTGCCTGTAATAATCACGTTTTTCATCAAATGTTCCTCTGTTAAGAATGGGGGGGGTTAATTTTCTTGCTTGCATATTGCAAGTGATAATACTAGCATATTACTTTTAATTTGCAAGTAATTTGCATTGTACATGATTGCTTTTGTTTTGCAAGTGATTTATCATAGGCACTCTATATTTCACTTTTTGAGCGCATTCCATGCACAACACAGTACCCTTTCGGTGCGATTGCCCCATTACCTCGGCACTAGATATTATCGGTGATCGCTGGATGTTGATTATTGTTAAACAAATGCTGGTCGAGGGAAAACAAACCTTTAAAGAATTTACACAAAGCGATGAAGCCATCGCCACCAATATTTTATCGACCAAATTAAAATGCCTTGAAGCGCTCGAAGTCATCACCAAAACACAAATGCCGGGCAATAAAAAAACCAATATCTATCGCTTAACCGAAAAAGGACTCGCACTAGCCCCCCTCATCATCGAACTCGCCATCTGGAGCGACGCGTATGTCCGCCCCATGCACGCCGACATGCAAAAACCCAAAGAACTCACCCTAATACATCAAGACAAAGCCGGCTTTATTGACGCCTTAGTGCAGCGCTATAAAGCACAGTCGCCATTATAGGCGCAAAGAGCGAATTGATATAAAAGGCAACAAAGCGACAAATCAATACGCATATATCACGATAAAAAGTGGCTTTTCCATTAAAACGAACAACAAAAAATCTAATAATAAGTTGATTTGCATCAAGGTTTAAGGTTATAGTTCATGATTAATAAACTGCTGTTGAATATGAAATCAGGACATACCATGTTATTGTTATTTATCCGACAGCTCACGAGAAAATGATTGATAATGCAGATTATTTTAATATTTAATTGCCTGTCTTCTATAAAGGGATATAAGGCAAAGTGTTCGTTATCCTACTGTTAGGCTACAAGGAATAAATAGTGAAAATTGAAAGTATATGGGTCAAAAACTGGCGTTCATTAAAAGAACAAAAGCTAGAAGCACAAGATCTGATGGTTATCATTGGCCAGAATAACCACGGGAAATCGAACCTTTTGTCTTCTGTCTTGTTCTTCTTTGGTGAGATAAAGCAACAAGATCTGGATTTTCATCATGGTTCTTCAGAACTATTTGTGGAAATTGAGTTTGGTGATCTTGATGAATCAGACAAAACTACTTTCAAGAAGTATTTAACCTCTGAAGAAAAAATAGTTGTAAGAAAAACTGCCTTTCTAGGCGGTAGTTTTGAATACCGAGGGTACATAGAAAACCCATCGGATGCCTGGCTTCAAGAAGCAAATGCTTCTGCTTATACTAAAAGAGAGCTTGCTTCCAGTCTTCCATTCCATCCTTATATCCCCGATTCTGGTCGAATTACCAAACAAAACATCATTGATGCCCAAAACGAATATATCCAAAATAACAGGGAAGCTATTCAATTCGCTTTTGAGCTTGAGACGACAAACTTTCTTGGTTTGCAAAGTGTCGCAAAGGGAATATTTGGTGAGGTTTACTTTATACCAGCTGTAAAAGAAGCCTCGGATGATTTTTCTTCTAAAGATTCTAGTGTTTTCGGAAAAATGTATGCTGATGTTGTAGCTTTAATGTCTGAGCACAATAACGACTGGAAGGAAACAAAGGAAAAACTCGGGAAACTATTTTCCACCCTGAATAAAAAAGATCATGAAGGCAATGACAATAATGATAGACCTCAGCAATTAACTGACTTTGAGAAAGAGTTAACAGATGAACTTGTTGCATGGGGTGCCAAAGTAGATATTGAAGTAAGCGCCCCTGATATTGAAAATGTATTTAAAGCAAATACGCAGGTTTGGATTGATGACGGTGTTAGAACTGATATAAAAAGAAAAGGGCACGGTTTACAGCGTGCTCTGACAGTTGCGCTAATACAAGTTGTTGCTAAGAAGGCTCTTGCTGAGGCAAAGTCAGCGGAAGAGCGAGGAAATAGAAAATCATCAAATTCTAGATACTTCATATTCGAAGAGCCTGAACTTTATTTGCATCCTCAAGCACAAAGGTCGTTATTCGACTCATTCGTGGCTTTGTCTGAGTCAGGGAGTCAAGTTATTCTATGTACTCACTCAAGCGGTTTAATTGATGTTGAGCGTTATAAGTCTATTTACATAGCAACAAAGGATGATGAGTTAAACGGAACTAAGGTTAAACAATGCACCGAAGACTTATTTGAAGGTGATTCGAAGAAAGATTTTAATCTTTCCTACTGGATCAATCCTGATCGTGGGGAATTGTTTTTTGCAAGTAAAGTTGTTTTGCTAGAGGGCGCTACAGAAAAAACTGTATTTCCTCTGTTGGCGAAAAAGCTCGGTGTTTTCAGGTACGAATATACGTTAATTGATTGTGGCTCAAAATACAATATCCCTCTTTACGTTAAGCTGATGAATAAATTTTCTATCCCATATGTGGCTGTTTATGACCGAGATCATCAAGCTCACAAAGGGGACGATGCAATTGCGTCAGCAGATCGAATAACACAAAAAATTGTTGATGAGATTGATAACCACATAGGTTCTTCAGTGGTCTTAGAAAACGATATAGAGGAAGAGCTAGGCTTACCAAATGGGGGCAGTAGCAAACCTTATATCGCATTAAGTCACATCACAGCAGAAGGTTTTGCGGTCACTTCACAAATGGCACAAAAGATCAGAGAAGTTTATGACGCAGAGGCCTAACAAGTTGCTGCACTCGGAAAAATTACTCGCTGCGCTCCCAATTTACCAGTGAGCAAGGCGTTATGCACTAATAGAGAGTCAAAAAAATGGCGAGACTAATTATTGTTACGGGTCCAACAGGTGTTGGCAAGACCACATATTCCTTATCTTTATCCAAGGACATTAGGGCAATCCGATTTTCTATAGATCCGTGGATGCAGAATCTATTTTCAAAAGATATGACCTCCCTTGATTATGACTGGATGATTGAGAGAGTGAATCGGTGTTATGTTCAAATCTGGCAGGTTAGTGAGCAAATTTTAAAATTGGACAGCAACGTGGTTTTAGATCTAGGCTTTACTACTAAAGAGCAGCGCGGTCATTTTGCTGCTCTTGCAAAGGGTCTCGACATTGAGCCAGAAGTACATTATTTGAGCGCGCCAAAAGATGTTCGCAAAAAGCGCGTAGAAAAAAGAAACTTAGACAAAGACCCTAGTGTTTACGCCTTCGAGGTTACTGATTTCATGTTTAACTTTATGGAGCCAAAATATGAAATCCCAGACGAACAAGAATTAGCAAATGGTTGTGTCATAAATACATAACAAGCTAAGGCACGCAGGACTCGCTAACACTCGCCCGAAACACCAATCCAGGAAAACACCAATCCAGGACACCCACTAAAATCCCTGTGTTCACTATCGAAATGTGAAATTTGGATAAATTTGAACGCACTGAGTGATTGCCCTGATTGAATTTTGCTAATTCAATTTGTGCCCTATACGTCAGACAAAGCCGGCTTTATTGATGCCTTTGTGCAGCGCTATAAAGCACGATAAGCACGATTGCGATTATAGGCGTTAACGCATGATGCGGTTGTTTTATGAAAGTTCATAACACCACGCCAAAGTGACGAAGCATCACCACCATTAACCAATAACAAAGCGCAGTGATTCCAATTGAAATGATTAAACTTAGGTAGAAATTTACGCCTTTGTCTAGCAATAAAGGCAATGCAATAAATAACGCCAAAGAAGGCAATACCAACCAAAAAACACTACTGGAGAATTCGCTAATCTTGGCTTTATCTTCTGTGTCAATATATAGCCAAAGCATTGCCAGAACTGACGTTAACGGCACTGAAGCTAAAATCGCGCCGATGAGCGTACTGCGTTTGGCAATTTCTGAAATAAGCACTACCAAAACGGCAGTAATTACGATTTTTATAAAATAATAGAGCACTATTTCCCTCGCTTTGATATTCGGTATTCGGTATTTTGGCGAAATTATGAGCACCAAAAATAATCTGTATTTATCCCGTTGTGTTTTATTTTATTAAGCTAGCAGCCACTTAATCGCCGCTGTTTTGTTGGTAAAAAACTTTGTTTCGCCAGAAATAAACCAGCTAAACATTTTAGTGCATACTGCTTGCCAGTCTTTATGGCCAACCAGCGCGATTTTTTCAAACTCATTGCTATGCCTAAGGCCTAGGCGAAAGTCATCCCAAGCGGCATGTAAATCCCAGCCACGCAGCGCCGTCGCATCAATGAGTGTTTTAACTTTTGGTTCTTTGGCTTCGGCTAACGCGGCTTCAAACATTGGTGTGATGGCTTCGTAATCTGAATGTGTTAATTTGCCAACCGCTTTTATATGAACATAAAACGTATTGTTGGTACGCTCTATGCCAATCGATAAGCCGTGCGTATTTGTTGTCATGATGATACTCTCATTTGTGCCAGTTTTATCTCTATCATACTAAAAAAATGACGTTAAAAGTACTGTGTGAACAAACTAACTAGGGCTCAAGGGTTTTTTGTTTTTCTTTAACTTTTTATTTGGATTGATTTTTTCTATTTTCCGACAAGCAATAGAAAAATTGGTTATTTTGACTTAGAATAGGTCGCTCGTTGTGTAAATAAAAAAATAGGGGGAAGCTATGGAACAGATTGAAGTTAAAAAAGTAAGTGCTGGGACTGTGTTTAAATTGTTCGTGATCGGTTTAACGGTGGGCTTTCTCCCTGTATTCCTTTTATTCGGTGTATTAGGGATGTTGGGCTTGGGGACATTAACTTGGAACGATCAGCCTGTCACTGGGATTAAAGCAATATTCGTTGCGCCGTTTATAGCCGTACTGATGTCATTGATATTTACAGCACTGCTAGGTAGTATTTGCGCATTGGGTTTATGGGTATTTTCTTTTTTCAGACCATTGAAAATTGAGTTTGTTTTGAATGAAAAAATTTAGAGAAATTTAAAAAAAATTCCTGACAATCAGGATAGTCTGACCGTTTTTTGCGCGCGTTTAGTGCGCAAAAAGCAAATAATCACCCCAGAAAAGTACTGGGCATCAAACCGCTCTGAGACATTACTAGGCGCATAGCAAGGTGTATAATTAGGCGTATAATCAGTCATTATTGTGGCTGGCGCCTTATCAGCGATGCTTGTCTGCCGTCTGAAAAAGACCTGAAAAAATAACTATTTAATAACAAGCACCTAAAATAAAATCAGCTATAGTAGCAAGCGTCTAACATCAGCCAGTGTGGCGGCAATATGCTGTGTAAATCGTGCGCCGTCTGCACCGTCTATGACGCGGTGATCATACGATAGAGACAGTGGCAGGATATTACGCGGTACAAAGGCTTTGCCATCCCAAACGGGTTGCATCTTGGACCGAGAAACGCCCAAAATGGCGACTTCGGGAGCATTGACGATGGGTGTAAAGCTGGTGCCGCCGATGCCACCTAAGCTAGAAATACTCATGCAACCGCCTTGCAAATCGGTAGGTGTTAGTTTGCCATCACGGGCTTTTTCACTGAGTGTCATGAGTTCGCGCGATAAGTCATAAATATTTTTTTGGTCCACGTTACGGATAACAGGCACGACCAGCCCATTAGGTGTGTCTACGGCGATACCAATGTGATAGTATTTTTTGATAATCAATGAATCACCGTCACCAGCTAGTGACGAATTGAAATTGGGGTAGGCTTGCATGGCGGCAACTAACGCCTTCATCAAAAAAGATAACATGGTGACGCGAACGCCTTGTTTTTCGGCTTCTGTTTTGAGTGATTTTCGAAAGTTTTCTAATTCGGTAATATCGGCTTCGTCATTTTGTGTCACGTGCGGGATATTTAACCAGCAACGCGTTAAATGCTGGCTTGAGATTTTATTGATACGTGATAGTGGTTGCGTTTCAATCGTGCCGAATTTGCTGAAGTCTTGCGTAGGAATTGGCGGAATGCCTGTCCCCGTTGTGCTGGTTTGTGTTTTGCTGCTTAGTTCCGATTTGATAAAGGCTTTGACATCGTCATGGGTGATGCGTGATTTTCGGCCTGTGCCTTTGATTTGCCCTAAATCAGCGCCCACTTCGCGCGCAAATTTACGTACTGATGGTGAGGCATGGGCTTGTCTGAAGGCAGTGTTATCGATGGGCGCCGCGTGATTGTCGTGTTTGGCTGTGCTTGCTGGTTCGTGCGCTGATTCGTGCACTGATTCGTGCGTTGATTTATTCTCTGGCTTATCCGCAGCTTTATCTGCTACGTTATCCGCTGCTTCAGACTGTGGTGCGCCGTTGCCATTATTATTGGCAGCCACCACCAATTGACCAATGACATCGCCAGTTGATAGTTTGTCGCCAACACTGGCAGTTAGTGAGACAATTTTGCCAGTATTCGGGGCAGGCATATCCATTGCGGCTTTGTCAGACTCTAGGGTTAGTAAGCTTGCTTCTGCGTCAACTTCATCGCCTGGTTTAACGAATATTTCGATGACAGGGACGGCATCATCACCAATGTCTGGTACAACTAAGTCAATCACGGTTTCGTCTGATTCAGCCTTAGTGTCTGGCTTAGTATCTGCCTTAGTATCCGTGGATTTGTTTTTTTCGGGTTTGTTTTTTGATGAGTCAGCCGCAGACTCAACCTCAGATTCAGCCGCAGACTCAGATTCAGATTCAGATTCAGCCGCAGATTCAGATTCAGAAACGGTTAGGGTGCCAATGACATCTCCCGTTTTGACTTCATCGCCTGCCTTTATTGTCAGCGAAGCAATCGTGCCCGCGGAAGGGGCAGGGACTTCCATGGCGGCTTTGTCGGATTCGATAACAATTAACGGCGCATCTTTGTCAACGTGGTCACCGACTTGCACGAGAATCTCAATTGCGGGTAAGCTTTCATCACCAATGTCTGGAATTTTAATTTCAGTAGCCATTTGAATTCTCCCTTATTGTGTGACAGGGTTAGGTTTGTCGGGGTTGATGTCGTATTTTTTAAACGCGGCTTTGACCGTTTTTAAATCCACCTCTCCCATGTCGTGTAGTGCGCAGAGGGTCGATACAACAATGTGTTTGGCGTTGACTTCGAAATGCTCGCGCAATTTTTTTCGTGTGTCAGAGCGTCCGTAGCCGTCTGTGCCTAGCGCAACAAATTTATTGGGCACATAAGGTCGTAGTGAGTCGGCATACAGCTTGATGTAGTCTGTCGCGCAAACGACAGGCCCAGTTTGTTTGTCTAGGCACTGTGTAATAAATGGCAAGCGCGGTTTTTTGTCAGGATGCAATAGACTCCAGCGCTCACAGTCTTCGCCGTTTTTTCTCAGCTGGTTAATACCTGGCGTCGACCAAATATTACAAGCGACTTGATATTCGGACTCGAGAATTTCAGCGGCCGCGATAACCTCACGTAAAATCGCACCGCATCCCATGAGCTGCGCTTTGATTTTATGGCGACCTGCTTTTTTGAACAAATACATACCGTTGACAATGCCGTCTCTTACCTTAGGGTCGTCTGGCATGGCAGGGTGTGTGTAATTTTCGTTCATCGTTGTAATGTAATAGAAAACAGATTCGTTTTCTTGGTACATACGTCGCATGCCGTCTTGAATGATGACGGCCAGTTCATAGGCAAAGGTTGGGTCATACGCGATACAATTTGGAATGGTGTGTGCGTTAATGTGGGAGTGTCCGTCTTGGTGTTGGAGTCCTTCGCCAGCCAAGGTGGTTCGCCCAGCCGTGCCACCAATCATAAAGCCTTTGGCTTGCATATCGCCTGCTGCCCAAGCCAAATCACCAATCCGTTGGAATCCAAACATCGAATAATAAATGTAGAATGGAATCATTTGGATATTATGATGGCTATAGGCCGTTGAGGCGGCAATCCAGTCAGACATCGCGCCTGCTTCGTTGATGCCTTCTTCGAGGATTTGGCCATTTTTTTCCTCTTTGTACCACATCAGCTGATCGGCGTCTTCTGGTTCGTATAATTGTCCAGAGGGTGAGTATATTCCCATTTGTCTAAACATGCCTTCCATACCAAAAGTCCGTGCTTCGTCAGGGACGATGGGTACAATGCGCTTGCCAATCACTTTATCACGCGCCAAGGTGCTCAAAATCCTAACCAACGCCATGGTCGTTGACATTTCCCGATCTCCCGAGGACTCTAAGAGTGCTTTGAACGTCTCTAGCTCAGGGGTTTGCAGTGGTTCGATTTGCCAACGTCGTGCAGGGATTGAGCCACCTAATGCGGCACGTAGGCCTTTGAGGTATTGGATTTCTTCGCTGTCTTCGGGTGGACGGTAAAACGGTGCATCATCGATTTCTTCGTCAGAAATAGGGATATCGAACCGATCGCGAAATTGGATGAGGGCATCGCGCCCCATTTTCTTTTGTGAGTGTGTGGTGTTTTGTCCTTCACCCGCTTCGCCCATGCCGTAACCTTTGACCGTTTTGGCGAGG
Source organism: Ostreibacterium oceani (assembly GCF_009362845.1). Lineage (NCBI taxonomy): Bacteria > Pseudomonadati > Pseudomonadota > Gammaproteobacteria > Cardiobacteriales > Ostreibacteriaceae > Ostreibacterium > Ostreibacterium oceani. The sequence goes on from NZ_WHNW01000005.1 coordinate 69,797, forward strand.
ATGACGGTGGGTTGGCCTGTGGTGTTGACTGCCGCGTCGTAAGCCGTATAGACTTTTTGCACATCATGGCCACCGCGTTTCATCGCCCAAATTTCATCGTCACTTAGGTGGGCAACACGAGCTTTGAGGTCAGGGTGTTTGCCCCAAAACTTGTCGCGAGTGTAGGCGCCACTTTTGGCTTTAAAGGCTTGATATTCACCATCAACGCATTCCTCCATGACTTTTCGTAGCAACCCATCTTTGTCATTCTCTAAAAACTCATCCCATACTGAGCCCCAGAGGACTTTAATGACGTTCCAGCCATTGCCACGAAAATTGGCTTCTAGCTCTTGGATGATTTTACCGTTGCCTCTGACTGGGCCATCGAGCCGCTGAAGATTACAGTTAATAACAAAAATCAAGTTATCTAATTTTTCGCGTGCAGCGAGTGAGATAGCGCCAAGCGATTCAGGCTCGTCAGTTTCTCCGTCACCGATAAAGCACCAGACTTTGCGGTCTTCCTCGGGGATTAGCCCTCGATGCTGGAGGTATTTCATGAAACGGGCTTGGTAAATCGCCATAATCGGCCCCAGCCCCATAGAGACAGTGGGGAATTGCCAAAAATCTTTCATCAGCCAAGGGTGAGGGTAAGACGATAAGCCATCGCCATCGCATTCTTGGCGGAATCGATGCAGGTCTTCTTTGTTTAAGCGGCCTTCTAGGTAGGCGCGGGCATAGATGCCTGGTGAGCTGTGGCCTTGGAAAAAAATTAAATCGCCGCCGTGGTGATCAGACGGTGCCCGCCAAAAATGGTTTAGTCCCATTTGATACAAGGTTGCTGATGAGGCAAAGCTTGCGATATGTCCACCAAGCTCAGGTGATATGCGGTTGGCCTTGACGACCATTGCCATTGCGTTCCAGCGCACTAAGGCAACGATTTTTTTCTCAAGTTGCTGATTGCCAGGCAGTGGCTTGTCGAGGGCTCTTGGGATCGTGTTGACATAGGGCGTGTTAGCGCTAAATGGCATTTTACCAGTGAATTTGGCGATTCGTGTCTGTAGTGCCTCAATAATGAATTCCGCTCGGCTATGTCCGTCGGCATTGGCAACGGCATCTAGCGCGTCAAGCCATTCTTGGGTTTCTTGCGGGTCAATATCATTGTAGCTTTGGTTCATTGCTCCACCTGTGCTGTGAGAATAAAAATCATCGCGTATAATACCATAAACCGATACAAAGCAGTGTGAATTTAATTCTCGCACAAAGCAAATTGAGTGCCAAATTGGATGCCAAGCTGGGGAGTCACTGATTCCGATGGGTCTTGAGTAAATGCAGACCCTAAATAAGGCGCTAGATAAGACGCTAACCATTGGCGTCAATGTATGGCGGTGTCAGTTTTTTCGCTATCCTGCTTTTAGTTGGGCGGGGGTTGAGAGTGTGGCTGGAAGTGAGTTGAGAGTGGGCTGGGAATGGGCCGGGAATGGGCTTGACTGCGTGATTTGGCGGCGTGATTTGGCTACGGGTACTGCCTTGATGCGCTTGCTATTGTTATTATTCACAGGTTGCGTTGCAGGTTGCGTTACATTGATTTTTTATGAAACATGTGAAACTTTTCTGACAAAACTTGTTTTTAATAGCTAAATTAGTTATACTTATATCTAGGAAATTGTCTTATTGACTGTCAGCATATGACTATTAAAAAGAAAGATTTCTTAATTTTTAAACTGATAAATTTATACATAAGGAAATTGCTATGTTAATACTTACTCGTCGTGTTGGTGAAACCATTGTTATTAATAAAGATATTCGCGTTACTGTGCTAGCAGCTAAGGGCAATCAATTACGATTAGGTATTGATGCGCCGCCTGAGGTTGAAGTGCACCGAGAAGAAATTTTTAACCGGATTCATGGGATTGAAGTTGCGCAAGAAGCAGCGCCAGAAGAGACGCAGCGAAGCGTTGAAGAAGAGGAAAACTTTAATCGCTAGATTGTTGACGCCTAGTTGTTAGTTGTTAACACGTTAATCGTCGACGTATCATTCATCAAAGTATCGTTCAGCTTGACTGTCATGACGTCTGGTATTGTGCCTGTCGCTGTGGCTTAGTCGTTTTGGCGGGTCGTTTTGCGGGTCGTCCGTGTTGTCGGATTTGTTGATTTGTTGATTTGTCGTAATAAATAATTTACAGCGCTCGATAATCGTGTTAATCTTTTGGCGTTTTAAGTTACCTTGTCGAAGTTACTTAGTCACGTAGGCTGGCTTTCTTTTGAGTGGCTTGCCGCTAGCGCAATGGGTAATTGCCGAGGTATAGATTGCCAAGGTGCAGATTGTCAGGGTTGCTGATGCTAACGTTTGGCAATATTAAAAAGTAACATTAAAACAAAAAATATTGGAGAGTTGGCCGAGCGGCTGAAGGCGCTCCCCTGCTAAGGGAGTATACGGTTTATAGCCGTATCGAGGGTTCGAATCCCTCACTCTCCGCCATCTTGCGCTGTCCATCTGTCAGGTTCTTATTAGCGCGTTGTGCGCGTTGTGCTGTGCGATCTGTATTGTGCGATTTGTGTTCTGTGCTTCCGTTGATTGGTTAGATTTTCTTAAAAGCAGATAATTGTATATCGATTGTCTGCTTTTTTTATTGATTGTTAGGTGTGCCAGTATGTTCGGCTAGGGATGTTGAGGCGCGCTAATCTATAGGCTAATGTATGGGCTAATCTGCAGGCTAACCTATAGTAGAAATTAGGGTGCAATACGCCAACAAAGACAGGCAGAAAAAACGAAAAAATAATTACATTTTAATAGGTGATAAATGAATTGGAGTCAACTCAAGACCGAATGGTTTTCTAATATCCGTGGTGATTTATTGGCAGGTATGGTTGTCGCGTTAGCACTAATTCCTGAGGCGATTGCGTTTTCTATCATTGCAGGGGTTGATCCTAAAGTAGGGCTATACGCTTCGTTTTGTATTGCTGTGGTTATTGCTGTTATCGGTGGTCGGCCTGGGATGATTTCTGCCGCAACAGGTGCGATGGCGCTAGTAATGGTGACGTTGGTCAAAACGCACGGGTTAGAGTATTTATTGGCGGCGACCGTGCTGACGGGTGTTATCCAAATTCTTGCTGGTGTATTGCGCCTAGGTTCGCTGCTGCGATTTGTCTCGCGCTCGGTTGTGACCGGATTTGTTAATGCCTTGGCGATTTTGATTTTTTTGGCACAGCTGCCTGAGTTTAGTGGTGCGGGCTGGCAGATGTATGCAATGGTTGCGGCAGGTCTTGGTATCATTTATGGGCTGCCGTATTTTACTAAGGCAATTCCTTCACCGTTGGTCGCGATTGTTGTGTTGACTATTTTTGCGATGGTCGTTGGATTGGATTTGCGTGCTGTCGGTGATATGGGTGAGTTACCCGATACGATGCCGATGTTTTTAATCCCCGATATTCCGCTGAACCTAGAGACATTATTAATTGTATTGCCTTATTCTATTACCTTGGCGGCTGTTGGGCTGTTGGAGTCATTGATGACTGCAGTCATTGTCGATGATCTAACCGATACGCCCAGTCAAAAAAATCGTGAATGCGCAGGCCAAGGCGTGGCAAACATTGTATCAGGGTTTTTTGGCGGTATGGCGGGTTGTGCGATGATTGGGCAGTCTGTGATTAATGTTAAATCAGGTGGTCGAGGGCGGCTGTCAACTTTTTTTGCGGGCGCGTTTTTGTTGTTCTTGATTTTGGTGTTGGCGGATTGGGTGAAGCAAATTCCCATGGCGGCGCTAGTCGCGGTGATGATTATGGTATCTATTGGCACGTTTAACTGGGCGTCAATTAAAAACATGCGAACGCACCCCAAATCATCAAGTTTGGTCATGGTGACTACTGTCGTTGTTGTCGTTGCAACGCATAATCTGGCGTTGGGTGTTTTTGTGGGTGTGCTGATGAGTGCCTTGTTTTTTGCGAAAAAAGTCTCGCATTTGTTGTTTGTTGAATCTGAAATGGCGGACGCGTCCAGCCATCGAATTTATCGGGTTTATGGTCAGGTGTTTTTTGCCAGTGCTGACAATTTTGCGGCGCAATTTGATTTTAAAGAAGTCATTGAAAAAGTGACGATTGATATGACAGCGGCGCATTTTTGGGATTTGAGCGGTGTTGGGGCGTTGGATAAAGTGGTGATAAAATTTCGCCGAGAAGGGACAGAGGTCGAAATCTTGGGGATGAATGAAGCGAGTGCAACGTTGGTTGATAAGCTGGGTGTTCATGACAAACCCGATGCCGTCGACTTGCTGTCGCCGCACTGATAGAGGGGTGGTAAAATGACGAAAATATTGGGCTGTATTGATGGGTCGCTTTATGCGGATGGTGTTTGTACGTTAATCAGCTGGGCGCAGGCGCGTTTGCAGCTGCCTGTGACATTATTGCATGTGGTGACGCCTTCCTCGGTCGGGGGTAATCCGATTGATATGACGGGGCAAATTGGACTGGGTGCGAAATCTGATTTGCTACAAGCGCTAGCCGAAATCGATGCGGCGCACGGTAAGCTGGCGTTGAAAAAAGGGCAGCTAATGCTGTCTCATGCGCAAGCATTGCTTGCAGCAAACGGCATTGCCCAGCCTGAGATATTGCATTGGCGAGGTCGGCTGGTTGATACAATTGCTACGTTGGAGTCTGAGCTGGATTTGATTATTATGGGTAAGCGTGGCGAACAGCATCAGACGGATTCTGCCCATTTAGGGGCTAACTTGGAGCGTGTGGCAAGGACAATCCATAAGCCTTTGCTACTGGCAACCCAGCAGCCAAAGCCGATTGAGAGAATTTTGATTGCTTATGATGGTAGTGCGTCGGCACAAAAAACCTTGGATTACGTGGCAAGTAGTGCATTGTTTAAAGGCTTGGAAGTTCATCTACTAAACGTTGGTAACGATTCAGCTGAGGCGACAGCGAGCCTGGCCGTCGCTGAGGAAAAATTAACCGCACAAGGATTGAGCGTGATTGCGAGTTTGCAAAGTGGTGAGGCGGTTGCCACGGTGGCCACGGTGGCCACGGTGGTTAGGGATTACCTAGATACTCATGCGATTGATTTGCTTGCTATTGGTGCGTACGGGCATTCAAAAATCAGGCGCTTAATTTTGGGTAGCACCACAACGGCGTTAATTCAGCAATCTCAGGTGCCAGTGCTGCTATGCCGCTAGGCTGATGGTTGAATTTTAGCCAGCATATTGTTAAATATGAAATAATTCACACAGTTTATTGACGGTGATGTGTAACGGGGCTTGTCCCCGTTTTTTTGTGCGTGCTGTTTTTTTATCCCACTTTAATCCACTTATTTAAATTTTTGCATTATTTTGCCTATATTTTGGCAATCTATGTTAATATTTTGTCTGTTTTAAATTCTACTTGTTGTGAATTTTCTTATTTAAAAACGTTGACTTTGTTAAAAATAAGTCATATAGTTTGCACTAGTGGGATAAAGTGGAATAAATTGCATCGATTGGTTTATTTATTGACTGCTTTAAAAAAACAAATAGTCATTGGTTAGCTATTGATTAGCGCGGGTGACTTGGTTTGACGACTTGATTGGGTTAAAAGCCTAAGGATAAAAAACAACATGTTTCGAGGTCTGCACAATGTAACGATGGATAGCAAAGGTAGGATTGCCGTGCCTGCTAAGCATCGTGACGTGTTGTCGAAGCTGATTGTGGTGCCTAATCCGATGCCAGGTGAGTCTTGTTTATTGGTTTATCCGATTCATGAGTGGGAGCAGGTGGAGGCAGATATTGTTTCGCGTCCTAATTCTGGGTCGGTCAGACAATTAAAGCGCCTATTTTTAGGTCAAGCCGTTGAGTATGTGTTGGATGGGCATGGACGCGTTTTGTTGACGCCGAGTCTGCGTGAATTTGCAGGGCTAGATAAAAAACTAGTGATGGTTGGTCAGGGTAATAAGTTTGAATTATGGGATGAGTCGGCGTGGACGGCGCTTCGCGATGGTGAAGTTGACGATGGCGCGGCTTTTGTAGAAGAATTAGAAAGTTTGTCGTTTTAGGCGGTACTTCGATGAGCGAGCATGTTTCGGTTTTGTTAGATGCATCGTTGACCGCATTGGCTATTCAACCAGATGGCGTTTACTTGGACGCAACATTTGGGCGAGGCGGTCATAGCCAAGGTATTTTGTCGCAATTGGGTCAAGAAGGAAAGCTTTACGCCGTCGATCGAGACCCTGCTGCCATTAAAACGGCGACAAAAATTACCGATACGCGATTTTGTTTTGCGAGTGGTAATTTTTCAGAGTTTATGACGCTATTTCCTGGGTTAGGTAAAAATAGCTTGGATGGCGTCTTGTTAGATTTGGGGGTTTCTTCGCCGCAGTTGGACGAAGCATCGCGAGGATTTAGTTTTACGCGTGATGGTGAGCTAGATATGCGAATGAACCCCGAAACCGGAATCACTGCCAAGGAGTTTGTGAATAACGCCACTTATGGCGATTTAGCGAATGTCATCGCTTGCATGGGGGAAGAGCGCTTTGCCAAACAAATAGCAAAAAAAATAATTAAAGCGCGCACCTCGAGTTTGATAGCTACAACAACACAACTGGCAGAGATCGTGAAATCAGCAATACCTGTTCGATTTCACACACCGGGTCGCCATCCGGCGACCCGCACTTTTCAAGCGATTCGCATTTATGTGAATCGAGAGTTAGAGGAGCTTGAGGCGGTTTTGCATCAAGCTTATCTGGCTTTAAAAAAGGGTGGGCGATTAGTCGTTATTGCATTCCACTCGCTAGAAGATAAAGCGGTAAAGCAGTTTGTTAAAAGTTTGGCAGGCAATGAGTTGCCACCAGAAATACCGGTCTTTAGTTCGGCCGAATTTAACAAGGTGCGTCTGATTGGTCGGCCCGTTCGACCGAGTGAGGCAGAGATTGCGCAAAATCCGCGCGCACGTAGTTCAATTATGAGGGTAATAGAAAAATTATGAGAATATTATTGATGTTGGGTGGGTTGGTATTTACCTTGGCGGTTGGTGCGGTTCAAGTCGCTGAATCTGGCTACCAAGCAAAACGGTTGATGAGCCAAATTCAATCGGTTAAGTCTGAGCGAGACCAGATGCGCCTACAATGGAGCCAGCTGGTGCTAGAAGAATCGACGCTAACCGATGAAGCGATTATTTATCAAGTGGCTGAAAAGCGATTGGGCATGGCATTGCCAACGGCTCAGCAAGTCGTTTATCGCGTTGAATAATCTCCTTTGAGATAAGTATGAAGCGGTTTGTCTCCCCTTATGGCGCAACAACAAGGCGAAATGTTGTCTTGTTGTTGCTGCTTTTTTTTGCGTTGGGGGTTTTGACGCGGGTCGTTTATTTGCAAGTTTATCATGCCGACTTTTTAGTCGGGCAAGGTAATAGCCGATTTGTTCGTGTAAAAAAAGAGCCCGCATTGCGCGGTGAGATTGTCGATAGAAACCAAGTCCCATTAGCGGTCAGTACGCCAGTCAGTAGTATCTGGGTAAATCCCAAAGAAATCATCGAAACACCCGAGGTGATTAGTGAATTGGCGGATTTAATTGGCTATCCTGTTGCTAAATTAACAGAAAGAATTCAAGCGAAAACAGAGAGTACGTTTATTTTTGTGCGGCGTGGTATGGAGCCATCCGTTGCAAAGCATGTCGTGGATAAACGTTTGCCAGGGGTGTATGAGTTGCGTGAGTATCGACGCTTTTATCCTGCGGCAGAGGTGACTTCACAAATTATAGGCTTTAACAATATTGATGATGAAGGGCAAGAAGGCATCGAGCTGTCATACAATGATTGGTTAGCGGGTTTGGCGGGGTCTTCGGAGATTGTCCGTGATCGCTCTGGCAGAGTCGTTGATATATTGCAAGAAATCAAGCCGCCTGTGCAAGGGCAGCCGCTTGAACTAACTATCGATAAACGGATTCAATATTTGACGTATCTGGCGTTGTTAGAAGCAGCGCAGGAAAATAATGCCACTGCGGCGACCGCTGTTGTATTGGATGCCAAAACATCAGAAATTTTAGCCATGGTTTCAGTGCCTTCAGGAAATCCCAATAATGCCCAAGAGCGTAAACCTGCGCTAGTCAAAAATCGTGCGATTACCGACACCTTTGAACCAGGCTCTGTCTTGAAGCCTTTTGTAGTGGCCAGTGCCATGGACAGTGGGTTAATTACAGCAAACACAGCAATAGACACAAAGCCTGGGTTTATGAAAGTAGGCAGCCATGTGGTTCGCGATGTGCGTAATTATGGTGAGTTAGATGTGGCTCGTGTGATTAAAAAATCAAGCAATGTTGGTACATGCAAGATTGCGTTGCGTCTACCACGGGAAAAGTTACATGCGATGTATGCCGCCGTGGGTTTTGGTCAATCGAGTCAGATTGATTTCCCGGGCGAGCAAAAAGGCATGCTACGTGATTTTTCCAGAATGGGGGATTTTGAGTATTGCACAAATTCGTACGGTTACGGGATATCGACCAACGCACTTCAGCTAGCGCAAGCGTATGCTGTTCTTGCCAACGATGGACAATATATTCCTGCAACATTGGTCAAACAAAACACGTTGCCCGAGGCAAAGCGGATAATTAGTCATCAGAGCGCAGAAGCCGTGAGAGATATGTTGGCGCTCGCGGTTGGAGACGGGGGAACAGGAACACGCGCGACCAAAGGCGATTATATGCAAGATTACTCGGTTGCAGGAAAAACAGGAACCGTGCATAAAGTGATTGACGGGCAATACGCAAAAGATCGTTATCGATCGGTATTTGCTGGATTTGCGCCCGCTAAAGACCCAAGTATTGTGATGGTCGTGATGGTCGATGATCCGCAGGGTGATGCTTATTATGGTGGCGCAGTTGCGGGGCCAGTATTTGCCAAAGTCGTCGGCATGACGCTGCGTATTTTAGGGGTCGCGTCTGATCAAGCGCCATCCGTCAATGGTGCGAAGTCAATTCAGATTAATAAAAAGGACGAGTAATGTACTTATCTGAATTACTTGATGGATTGACAAGATTAATACCGACGGATGTGACGGTATCTGCGATAACTAATGATTCGCGAAAAATAACACCACAGACCGTTTTTTTTGCACAGGCTGGGCTACGTTCGCATGGCTTAGACTACCTTAGGGATGAATGTCTTAAGGGCAAAAGTCAACCAGCGGCGGTGGTCTATGAACCGCCCTATGACCTTTCACGATTTGCTTGTGCGGATAACTGGATTGCTATTCCTAGTTTGAGCCAGCATATGAGTGAAATCGGTCGTCGATTTTATCAGCCAATATTCGATATTGCCCCGATTGGGGTTACAGGAACGAATGGCAAAACCAGTGTGACACAATATATCGCACAATTGGCTGATTTTTCAGTGATTGGCACGATGGGTTACGGGCGACTGAATGGTGGCGCGTCTGATGCGCTGACAGCGTTGTCGCATACGACGCCTGATGCGTTGGCGGTGCAGGCAATTTTAGCAGAACTCAGTCAACAGTCCAGTGGTGTTGCGATGGAAGTATCATCGCATGCACTGGCCTTGCACCGCGTGTCGGCTGTTGATTTTGGTGTTGCTGTGTTTACGAATTTAACGCAAGACCATTTAGATTTTCATGGTGATATGGCGCAGTATTTTCTAGAAAAGGCCAAATTATTCATGCTGCCGACCGTGCATACGGCAATCATTAATGTCGATGGGATGCATGATAACCATGGTGGCGAGAGTGACGCGAGTGACGCCAGTGATGCGAGTGATGTGGGTAACTATGGTGCTCGGTTAGCTGCGCAGGTGCAAGCGGCGGGCAAATGTGTTTGGGTTTATGGTGAATCGGATGCCGTGTTGGATTACGATAACGCTGTCAGATTAACGGATATTCAATTATCTGCAAATGGCATTTCGGTCAAATTGCAGCGTAAAACCAACGGTAAGCAATGGACAGAAAATCTAACCGCGCCTGTTTGGGGACGGTTTAATGCACATAATCTGGTGGCAGCGATGTTGGCGCTTCAAGCCAGTGGGTTTGCGTGGGCAGCGTTGCTAAATAAAACGGCATCAATTCGTGGTGTTACAGGTCGCATTGACCCAATTCACTTGCCGAATGGTGGCGTTGCTGTGATTGATTACGCGCATACACCGGATGCGTTAATTCGCACGTTGCAGAGTCTGCGCGAGCAAGTGTCGGGTAAAATTATTGCGGTGTTTGGTTGTGGCGGCGATCGTGATAAAGGCAAGCGGCCGTTGATGGCGGCTGCGGTTGAAGCGCATGCGGACGCAGGCATTATCACTGACGATAACCCAAGGACAGAATCGTCAGCTGATATTATTGCCGATATTTGGCAAGGCGTGGAAAATGAAGCCAAGTTCACCGTGGTTGCTTCACGCAAAACAGCAATTTGTGCTGGATTGGCGCAGTTGCAGGCAGGGGATGTGTTGTTGATTGCGGGTAAAGGGCACGAAACGTATCAAATAATAGGCGATCAAACATTTGATTTTAGCGACTATGCCGTTGTTGCTGAGTGGCTTGTAACGTCGCAAGAAACGCGCAAAAAATGCGCAAAAAACGCGGAGAGGTGAGGCAAGATGAAACCCTTTGATGCAAAGACCTTGAATCGCGTATGGCGCTCGCTATTGGTGGAAACGCTGGACGAATCAGCACATAACACCGCCATGATAGCGTCAATTAATACAGATAGCCGAGCCATTAAGCCAATGGATTGCTTTGTTGCTTTGGTTGGTGAGCACTTTGATGGGCATGATTTTTGTCAAGCGGCCGTTAATCAGGGTGCAAATTTATTAGTGGTTGAAAGCAAACAGCCAATCGACTGTCCGCAAATTGTGGTCAAGGATACGCGGCGCGCTTTAGGGTTACTGGCGGCTGAAATTCGACGGCAATTTGGCGGCCAAGTCATCGGGTTAACCGGGTCAGTGGGTAAAACGACCACGAAACAGATGTTGGCAAATATTTGTCAGCAAGTTGGTAAAACGCATATGACACAAGGGAACTTGAATAACGATTTGGGTGTTCCGTTTACGTGGTTTGCGTTACCTGAGGATTGTCAGTTTGCTGTCATCGAAATGGGGGCTAATCATCAGGGTGAAATTGCGTATTTAGCAGAAATTGTGCAGCCTGATGTGGGGTTGGTATTAAATGCTGGGCAGGCACACTTAGCAGGATTTGGTGGGCTAGATGGCGTGGCAAAAGGCAAAGGTGAATTATTTTCCGCTTTGCAGTCGCACCAAACGGCGGTGATTAATGCCGATGATGCGTATGCCAATTGGTGGCAGGATATGGCGGCAAACGCTGGCAGTAAGGTGACCTTTTCGATGCGGGAAAATGCCGGTGCTGACGTTTATGCCAGTGATATACAGCTTGCTGAACAGCGGTTTACTTTGCATTATGGTCAACATACAGCGACTGTGAACTTGCCAGTAGTCGGTAAACACTATGTACAAAATGCAATTGCCGCTGCCGCTGCCGCGTATGCAGCGGGTTTGCCCATGGCTGCCGTTGTGGCCGGTTTGCAAACCTTTACGTTGGCCGCAGGGCGGCAGCAACTGATTCAGCTTGGTCAGGTAGTAATCATTGATGATACCTATAACGCGAATCCGCAATCAATGCAGGCCGCTGGTGATGCGCTTTCTTTTGCAACAGGTTATAAAATTATGGTGTTAGGTGATATGGCGGAGTTGGGCGAGGCGCAGATTGAAATTCATGCGCAGCTAGGTGCAAGCTTGCAACACGCGGCTGATGCTTTTTTTTGTACAGGGACAATGATGCAGTATTTTGCGCAGCACAATCAGCGGGCGCAGTGGTTTTTGGATAAACAGCGCCTGAGCGACGAATTATTACAGTGGATTATATCCAACGTTGATAAAACAGTGCCCACGACAATTTTGGTCAAAGGCTCGAGAAGCATGAAAATGGAAACGATTGTTGAATTTTTGCGCCAACAGATTAACCCAGTAGAGGAGTAGTTGTGTTTTACCATCTTTCACAGTTATTGGTCGATCAGTTTTCTATTTTTAATGCCATTTCTTATGTGACATTGCGCATTATTCTAGCGGCACTGACGGCGTTTTTAGTGTCCATTTGTTTTGGACCTAAAATGATTCGTTTATTACAGGTCAAGCAAATGGGGCAATTTGTGCGAGACGACGGACCAGAGTCGCATTTTAAGAAACAAGGGACACCAACGATGGGTGGCGTGTTGATATTGCTTTCGATTGGGCTGGCGACGCTAGCTTGGTGCAATTTAAGTAATGTGTATGTGTGGATTTGTATTTTTGTCACCGCGGGGTTTGGCTATGTCGGCTGGCTCGATGATTATCGTAAGTTAATCAAAAAAGACCCGTTGGGGTTGCGCGCCAAAGAAAAATATTTATTGCAGTCTGTGATTGCTATTTTGGCAGCGATTTGGTTGTTTTTGATTGCCGATGATCCATTAGATACGGCGTTACTTTTCCCCATGTTAAAAGACGTTGCCTTGCCGCTGGGGTTGTTATTCATCCCGTGGGTATTCTTGGTGCTAACGGGCGCCAGTAATGCGGTAAATTTAACCGATGGATTAGATGGATTGGCGATTTTGCCAACGGTTTTAGTTGCCGCGGGGTTAGGTGTTTATGCTTATGTGACAGGGCATTTTACTTTTGCTGAGTACCTGCATATGCCATTTGTTCGCGGTTCGGGTGAAATGGCAATTATTTGTGGTGCCATTGCGGGCGCGGGGTTGGGTTTTTTATGGTTTAACGCGCACCCTGCGTTGGTTTTTATGGGGGATGTGGGTGCTTTAGCCTTAGGCGCTTTGCTCGGTATTATTGCTATTGCGATACGGCAAGAATTTGTGTTGGCCATTATGGGGGGGATTTTTGTCTTAGAGACCGTATCTGTCGCGATGCAAGTCATCTCTTATCGGCTAACGGGCAAGCGGATTTTCCGCATGGCGCCTATTCATCACCACTTTGAATTAAAAGGTTGGCCCGAGTCGCGTGTCACCGTTCGCTTTTGGATAGTGACGGTGGTGCTCGTGTTGATTGGGCTGTCGTTACTTAAACTTAGATAAGATTATTTTTTTATTACCATGTTTGTTGAAGAAAAATTAAAACAACTGATGCTACCAGAGCCTGTTGCCATTATTGGTGCAGGGTTGACAGGGAAGTCTTGTTTTAATTTATTGTCTGCGGTAGGCATCCAGTGCCAAGTTTTTGATGAGCGCAAGATACTGCCGCAGCATTTTTCTGAAAACCCTGATATGGTTGCTTTAGGTCCATTTGAAGCAAAAACCTTTGCCGAATTTGCCACCATTTTAGTCTCGCCTGGGGTTGATTTGCGCCGCGCTTGTTTTGTGAATGCTGTGGCTAAAATTATTACGGATATTGAATTATTCGGTCGGTTGACAACGCGCCCAGTCATCGGTGTGACGGGTTCTAACGGCAAGTCTAGCGTGGTGTCAATGTTGCATTTGGCAACACAGCAACAAGGGCTTGATTATTTGTTATGTGGCAATATCGGTGTGCCCGTATTGGCCGCGTTGCAGGGCTCTGATGACCAATGCGATGGTTACATTGTAGAGCTATCTAGTTATCATTTAGAACGTGCACCTAGCTTGCACTTAGCTATTGGCACTTGGTTAAATGTTAGCCCCGATCATTTGGATCGTTACGATAGCTATGCTGATTATGTGGCCACCAAAGCAAAAATTTTTGCACAAGCCGATTACTGTGTGGCAAACGCAGCGGATAGTAACGTGCTAGATTATGCGCAAAAATACAATAACGTGGTTTATTTTTCTGGTGAGCGCAACCGAATGATTCCAGCGACCTATCATTGTGAAGCAGACATGATTTATGCAGGTCAGCAAGCACTGTTTGATATGGCGAATTTTTCTCAAGTCGGACTGCACCATGCCGAAAATATCATGGCGGTTTTTGCCATGGCAAAGCGTTTAAAAATACGCGATGCTGCAGTGGTAGCAGCGTGTCAGCAATTTGTTCCTTTACCTAGTCGTTCGGTGACAGTGGGGAAAAAAGACGGTGTCCTATTTATTAACGACTCCAAGGGCACAAATGTCGGTGCGGCGGTTGCTGCGATTCGCGGTATTGACGCACCGATTATTTTAATTGCTGGTGGGCAAGGCAAAGGCCAAGACTTTTCACCATTAAAACAAGTCTGCAAAAACCATGCCAAGCACGTGTTATTAATGGGTGAAGATGCCCCGTTATTAGCGACGGTGCTTCAAGGTAGCGTGGCGATAAGCCGCGTGAATGATTTGAACGAAGCAGTTAGCACGGCTATTCGTATCGCTGTTCCAGGGGATGTGGTGTTGTTATCACCAGCGTGTGCGAGTTTTGATATGTTTAGTAGTTATTTGGCGCGTGGTGACTTGTTTGAAAAAATAGTAAGGGAGTGGATTGATGCATAAAACAATGGTTTCTAGACAGCAAACAATAACGCATTCGCCATTGCAGGATTTTTATCAGACGCAAACAACGCAAAGCCGTTGGTCAGGCCTGTTATTTCCTGATAAATTATTGGTGTTTAGTTTGCTATTGTTGATGCTTTATGGCTGGGTAATGCTAACTAGTGCCTCGATGCCACGGGCAGGAAGCTATGGTTCGCCTTTTGCGATATCATTGCGCCAAGGCTTATACATGGGGCTAGGGTTTGTTATCGCCTATGCTGTTTTTATGGTGCCTTCTAATTGGTGGTTTAAGCATTCGTACCGAATCTTATTGGTTGGATTTGGTTTTTTATTGTTGGTGTTAGTGCCCGGTGTCGGGCGTGAAATTAATGGCGCGATGCGCTGGATTCCGCTAGGTATCGTTAATATTCAGGCATCTGAATTTGCTAGGGTTTGCATGATGATTTATGCGGCTGCGTATTTGCATCGCTATCAGAATCAAATTCATAAGTCACTCTGGGCGATGCTTAGGTTGCTGATTGTATTAGCGGTATTTGCCGTGCTGCTGTTAAAACAACCCGATTTTGGCGCAACTGTCGTCATTGGTGCGACCGTATTGGGTATGATTTTTTTAGCGGGCGTATGTTTGGTTCGCTTTGTTTCGTGTTCGATTGCAGTGGCTATTGTTGCAGCGCTGGTATTGGTTGCAGCGCCTTATCGGCGTGCACGATTGGTGAGTTTTTTAGACCCTTGGGAAGATGCGTTTGGTAGCGGTTATCAATTGGTGCAATCGCTAATTGCCATTGGGCGTGGTGAGACCCTCGGTGTCGGGATGGGGGAAAGCATTCAAAAACACCATTATTTACCTGAGGCACACACTGATTTTATTTTTTCTATTATTGCCGAAGAGCTAGGATTGGTCGGCGTTTGTGTGTTAATGATACTGTTTACGATTGTCGTTTGGCGTGCGTTTGTCATTGCCAGTAATGCCGACAAAGTGCGTATGCGGTTTGCGAGTTGTCTGGCCTACGGTATTGGCGTGTGGTTAGCGATTCAATCGTTAATCAACATGTCGGTTGCGACAGGTATCTTGCCAACAAAAGGTTTGACGCTACCCATGATAAGCTTTGGCGGGTCGTCTTTGTTGGCCAGTTTTATTTTGTTTGCATTGCTGCTGCGTATTGATAGTGAATCACGCTACCTATTAGCGCGACAAGGGGAGGTGACTGCAAAAAATAAAGCAAATAATCAAATAAACAGGCAAATAGATAGGCAAATAGATAGATCAGGACAAGGGATGCCAAATGACTGATGCTATGCCGTTAACAGCCGCGCCCTTGACCGGTAAGACCATTATGATTGGTGCGGGTGGTACGGGCGGTCATGTGTATCCTGCTTTGGCGGTAGCGCACGAATTGCAAGCGTTAGGTGCGACGGTGCATTGGTTGGGCACGGCTGAGGGGATTGAGTCACGTTTAGTCCCTGATGCAGGACTTGCCCTATCAACCATCCGCATACAAGGTGTGCGGGGTAATGGGCTAAAGCGATTAGTGAAAGCGCCGTTGGCGATTTTACACGCCATACGACAGGCAAAAGCGGTGTTGTCTCAATACCAACCTGATGTGTATATTGGCTTTGGTGGTTTTGCCAGTGGTCCAGGTGCGGCGGCGGCAAAATGGTTGTCTATTCCAGTGATTATTCACGAGCAAAACGCCGCCATGGGGCTCACCAATCGATTGGCATCTCGCTGGGCAAAGCGTGTGTTGCTGGCGTTTCCGCTAGCGCGTGAAAAAACACGTGGCGAGCGAAATCATGGGCATAGTCGCGGTGAAATCGTCGGTAATCCTGTGCGTCAATCTATTGCGCAGTTAGCGGCACAAGGTAGCCGATATGGCCGATTGCATGACGCCAATCAGCCCGTCCGGGTATTAATCGTCGGGGGAAGTTTGGGCGCGAAAGCAATCAATGAAGTCATACCAGAGGCTGTTTTGCCCCTATTGCCCAATATTACCGTGACCCACCAGACGGGGGCAACTACCTTTGAACAAACGTCGGCTGCTTATCAAGCCTTGGGTATTTTAGCGCAAGTAGACTGTCGGGCCTATATCGACGATATGGCGGCAGCTTATGCAAATAGTGATTTAGTCATTGCACGGGCTGGGGCTTTGACGGTGAGCGAAATAGCGACAGTTGGGTTGGCTGCTATTTTTGTTCCGCTACCACATGCGGTTGATAATCATCAGTTTTTGAATGCAAAATTTCTTGTTGATGCAGGGGCGGCTGTGATTGTGCCACAAGATGAGTTAACGGCGCACCGCCTTAAAAACGAAATACAAACCCTCATGGCTGCAAAAACGCAGTTGAGCGAAATGGGGAATCATGCCCTGCAACAGAGCCATGCGCATGCGTTATCGACAATTGTAGCGGTTGTTCAGGAGGTATTAGATGACGTGTGATAATGTGAAGTACGATAATCAGCCACGTAAGCATATGCGCCGCGTGAATCATATTCATTTTGTGGGGATTGGTGGCGCTGGAATGAATGGCATTGCTGAGGTGATGGTGAATTTGGGCTATGCTGTGTCGGGCTCAGATATTCAGTCATCCAGTGCAACGCAAAGGCTGCAATCACTAGGCGTCGATGTCACAGTGGGGCATCAAGCCGAACAAGTGAATAAAGCCGATGTTGTCGTTAAATCGACAGCAATTCAATCAGATAACCCCGAGATAATCGCGGCGCATGCCGCGAGAATTCCAGTAGTCAGCCGCGCGGAGATGCTGGCTGAAATTATGCGTTATCGATTTGGCATCGCTGTTTCAGGGACACATGGAAAAACCACCACGACGTCGATTTTGGCCTCGCTATTGGGCGATGCAGGATTAGACCCGACGTTTGTTATTGGTGGCGTG
Source organism: Ostreibacterium oceani (assembly GCF_009362845.1). Lineage (NCBI taxonomy): Bacteria > Pseudomonadati > Pseudomonadota > Gammaproteobacteria > Cardiobacteriales > Ostreibacteriaceae > Ostreibacterium > Ostreibacterium oceani. The sequence goes on from NZ_WHNW01000005.1 coordinate 87,064, forward strand.
TTAAATCGCGCAGGCACGAGCGCAAAACTCGGACAAAGCGATTATTTAATTGCCGAGGCGGATGAATCGGATGCCTCGTTTTTGCATCTAACGCCAATGCTAACGGTGGTAACGAATATCGATGCAGACCATTTAGAGACGTACGGTGGAGATTTTTCGGTTTATCGACAAACGTTCGTTGATTTTTTACAACGAATGCCGTTTTATGGGCTGGCCGTGGTTTGTTATGATGATGTCAATATTCAAAAAATCCTACCAGATATAGGGCGCCCTGTCGTGACGTATGGAAGCGCTGCGGATTGCGATATTTATGTTAAAGACATCCGTACAACAGGCTTGATGACAAGCTTTGATGTGGTGTTTTCGCGAGATAACCCAAGCGCCTGTGTCACCTTTGATTTACAAATGCCAGGCAAACATAATGTTTTGAATGCGCTTGCTGCGATTGCCGTTGCGCATGAACTAGATGTGCCTATGCAACAAATCCAACAAGGGGTTGCTAATTTTAATGGCGTTGGACGGCGTTTTACGTTGCGTGGATATTTATCCAAGGCACAAGCACAAATTCCGGTATTCGAAGACTATGGGCATCATCCCCGAGAGCTTTCTGCTGTCTTATCGGCGGCGAAAGCGGCTTTTCCCGATAAGCGAATTTTTGCGGTCTTTCAGCCGCATCGGTTTTCTCGTACACGGGATTTATTTGATGATTTTGCCAATGTGTTGGCGCAGTTTGATAAATTGATTCTGACCCGCGTTTATGCCGCGGGTGAGGCGCATATTCCTGATGCAGATGGACGCGCGTTAGCACGTGCCATTCGAGCGCGGGGTGGGGTTGAGCCGATCTTTGTACCTGAGTTTGACAAAATATCTGAGCAAACGATTCATGTTGCGAATGCTGATGATGTCATTTTGGTTTTGGGTGCTGGGTCTATCGGTCAAATCGCCACGCAAGTTGTTATGCAAACTGCCATGCAAACTGACATACAAGCCGTATCAAAAGACGCATCGAATAGTTCAAACACTAGCGGAGGAGACTAATATGTCGAACGCACTAGACACTAACGCATTAGACACCAGCGCATGGCTTTCTCCTGAGCAGATTCAAGCGCTTGGCAAGGTCGGTGTGTTGTATGGCGGGTTTTCTGCTGAACGCACGGTCTCTTTGGCAACAGGTAGTGCGATATACAATGCGTTGATTGACGCGGGTATTGACGCCGAGCTATACGATGTTGACCGACAATTTTTGTCGGTATTAATCGATAAGCCGTTTGATTTTGCCTTTATTGCCCTGCACGGACGTGGTGGTGAAGACGGCACGCTACAAGCGATATTAGACTGGCTTGAAATTCCTTATGTTGGTAGTGGGATGCAGGCATCTGCTATTGCGATGGATAAGGTCAAAACCAAACAAATTTGGCAAGCATCTGGTTTGCCAGTGTTGCCGCAAATGCTATTGCATGCGGGTGTTTGCCCCGCTGATGTCGTCGCCCAAGTTGGGTTGCCGCTAGCCATCAAGCCTGCTTTAGAAGGCTCTAGTGTGGGTATTAGCAAAGTGTGCAGTGAAGCGGAAATTATGCCTGCGTATGAAAAAGCGCGGGGTTATGACCGTGTGATTATGGCAGAGCGCTGGGTGGAAGGTGACGAGCTAACTGGCGCCATTATCGGTGATGAAGTGATGCCACTGATTCGAATTCGAATGCAAACGGGCTTTTATGACTATGAAGCGAAATACGTAACAGGTGCGACGGCTTATGAATGCCCCTGTGGTCTGCCAGCAGAACAAGAAGCGGCAATCCAAACGTTAATGAAGTCAGCGGCAAAAGCGATTGGCGTCAAGGACTGGTCTCGGGTGGATGTGATGCTCGATGCGGCGCAACAACCTTGGCTGCTAGAAATTAACACCATACCAGGTATGACGCCGACATCGCTAGTGCCAAAAGCCGCAAAACAAGCAGGAATGCGATTCGAAGACACCGTCATTAAAATACTAAAAACTTCATGGGAGAGTTACCATGCGTGATTTTGCAAGTTATGTCAATAACCAGCGATTACCCGATAAACGAGGGGTTTCCATGCGCCGCGATATTGATTGGTGGATGGAGTTTGTTGCAAGTAAGTTAGCCAAATGTTTGTTTTTGTTATTGCTGGCTGCGATGTTGCTTTTGGGTAAGTTGTTTGGGCAGCTGGCACAAGACGCGAGCCGTTTTCCGATTAATGACATTACGTTAAAAGGCGAGATAAAAATCACAACCGCTGAGAAAATTCACGCGGCATTACAGCCATTTAACCAAACTAGTTTTTTTGGTGTTGATGTCAATGCCGTATCAGCGTCATTGCATGAATTACCGTGGATACAGCAAGTTTCGGTGGAACGGGCATGGCCTGATCAATTGTTGATTCATGTTTCTGAGTACGATGCGCGTTATCGTTGGGGTGATGGGTATCTGCTAGACGCATCTGGTAGTCGATTTCCAAATAGTGGGCATCAGGCTTTTGCGGCGTTACCGCTGTTAATCGGTCCAGATGGGTTTGAATCGATGGTCATTGATACCTACGAAAAGGTCGAAGCCGTGTTTTTACCGATAGCGGCGGCAAAAGGCCAGCTACCACTAAAACAATTGGTATTAACGCCATATTTATCCTGGGAGTTACATTTAGACAAGCAAGTAGTGGTAAAATTCGGGCGCGATCAATTTGGAGAGCGTTTACAGCGCTTTGCAGAAGCTTACCAAGTCGGTAAAATTCCCGAATTAGAAAAACTGCAAACGATTGATTTTCGTTATCGCAGTGGGTTTGCTGTTAAATGGCAACCAGCCTTTGCACCCAAAGCGAATGAAGCAGAGCTGATTGATGCTTCACATACTGAGATATAGACCATAAATTGATGAAAAAATGAAGTATGGACAAATAGTTGCTGCAATCGATATTGGCTCTGAGAAAATTGTTGCCGCGTTGGCAAATATCTCAGCTCAGGGAGATATTAACCTCATTGCGTTGGTGGAAAAACAGTCCAAAGGCGTTAAAAAGGGGGGGATTGCCAATATCGCACTAGTTAAGCACACCGTCAACGCGGTGTTAGATGAGCTAGAGGCAGATGGCAGTTATCAAATCCATTCAATTATTTCGTCTATTTCAGGCATTAATATTGTCGGGCATAATGCAGACGGTCGTATCGTGATTAAGAGTAACCATATTACCAAACATAACGTGCTACAAGCCGCCATGATTGCCCGAGATGTCGCAGTTCAGGAAGGGCGACACCTGCTGCATTTGCTAAAGCAAGATATTATCGTAGATAACCAGCATGGTATAGACGACCCGATTGGACTGATTGGTGAAACGCTTGAGCTTCACGCGCATGCTATTACCACCACACAAACGCACTATCAAAATTTACTACAGGTGTTTTCTGAGCGCGATGTTGATGTGGAATCCGTCGTGTCGGCTGGGTTGGCTTCGGCATTAGCGGTGACGATGCCTGAGGAAAAAAAGTTAGGTGTTTGTGTTTTAGATATTGGTGCAGGCACAACAGAGATTACTATCATTGCCAATAACGTGGTCAAGCATTCAGAAGTCATTCAAATAGGCGGCGAAGCGATCACCAGTGATGTCGCGTTTTTTATGCGTTCTACGACAGAAACAGCCGACTGGGCTAAACAACAAGTCGCTATCGATTTTGACTACCCTTTATCAGACACGTTAGAAATTCCAGGCCTTAGCGAAGCATCGCGCAGCTATCCCAAATACGAAATTGCAGAGGTAATCCGCGATCGCTGTGAAGACTTGATTCACATTGTGATGCAAAAAATCAACCGCGCTGGATTTGAATCAGCTTTTCCAGCGGGTTTTGTGATTTGCGGTGGCGGGGCACAGTTGCTGGGGATTGAAACACTCCTCATGCACCAAAGCCAGTTGCCTGTTCGCCGCGGTGAGGTCGAATTAACCATTAACGGCAAAACGGTCAAAGCCTGTCGCTATGCGACTTTGATGGGGTTGTTCATGTGTGCTTACGAAGAAGATTACAGCTCGGCACTGACGCAGCGACGAAAAAAAGGTATAATTAAGTCTATTGTGACCAGTGCTAAAACAGTGGTACAACGATTGCGACAATATTTTTAAATGTCAGAGGTTAACCTGTTGTTTAGACTGATTTTGGTGAGAGTGACGACAGAGTAGGCGATGATTTCAATAGAAAAAAATTAGGGGAGTGACATGTTTGAATTAATGGACAACAGCGAAACAGGTGTGCAACCTGCCGTCATTAAAGTGATTGGTGTCGGTGGTGGTGGCGGTAATGCCGTCCAGTACATGATGGATAGAGAATTGGCAGGTGTTGAGTTGTACTGTGCAAATACCGATTTGCAAGCATTGCATGTGTCTCCGGTGAAAAACAAGGTGCAATTAGGAAAAGAGGTCACGCGCGGGCTAGGTGCGGGGGCAAATCCAGAAATCGGTCGCAAATCGGCCGTTGAAGACAAAGAAAAGCTGGTTAGCATCTTGGATGGAACCGACATGCTATTTATTGCTGCTGGCATGGGCGGCGGGACTGGTACAGGTGCTGCGCCAGTGATTGCAGAAATTGCCAAAGAATTAGGTATTTTGACAGTTGCTGTCGTGACCAAACCTTTTACTTTTGAAGGGAATAAAAGGGGACAAGCGGCACTTGCTGGTATCAGTGAATTATCTGATCATGTGGACTCATTAATTACTATTCCGAATGATCGATTATTAGCGGTAATGGGCAAGTCAGCGAATATTTCACAGGCGTTTGACACGGCAAATGGCGTTTTGTTTGGTGCGGTTCAGGGGATTTCTGACTTAATTGTGCGCCCTGGTTTAATTAACGTTGATTTTGCTGATGTTAAAACCGTGATGTCCGAACGGGGTATTGCGATGATGGGCGCAGGTACAGCAACAGGGGAAAACCGAGCACAAGAGGCTGCCAGTCAAGCCATCTCAAGCCCATTGCTTGAAAATATCGACTTGTCGGGCGCCAAAGGCGTGTTAGTCAATATCACGGGCGGTGAGCAATTTGCGCTAGACGAGTTGGAAACGGTGGGTAATATCATTCGTGGCATTATGGATGAAGACGCGATGGTGGTTATCGGCACAGTCATTGACAAAGAGATTGAGGACGAATTACGCGTGACGATTGTGGCAACGGGAATTGATAACGCCAATAGCGATGCCAAAATTGCCAGTAAAGCGGCCGCGCAAGCGAGTCAAGCGGCACCCGCTAAGGCGCCACCAGAGCCAAAAAAACGCGGGGACTCACCATTTGAACTCGATATCCCTGCATTTTTGCGTAAAAAGGTCGATTAATTGATGCAATTTAAGGCGAAATTAAGGTGAAATTGAGTAATAGAGTTAGCACAGAATTAGCGCAAAATTAGCACAGAATTAGCAGTGGTAGACGAATAAGCGCGTAAAAATCGATTGCAAGTTACCTAATAATCGATGGTGCGTGGCGGACTGGTCTAATAACGTCAGTAGCGGCGTCAGTAGCGGACGAAGTATAACAAAGTGTAAACAAAGTATAAACAAAGTATAAACAAAGTATAAACAAAGTATAAACAAAGTATAACGAATAATATAACTAACCAATTAGATTGATGATTTTACAAAAAACACTCAAAAAACCCGTTGAAATTTCAGGTGTTGGCTTGCATTCTGGCAAAACCGTGAACATGCAACTATTACCAGCGCCTGCCAATCACGGTATTACCTTTGTTCGCAGTGATCTAAAGCCTGCTAAGCGTTTTCGTGCCTGCCCAACATTGGTGACAGATACGCGTTTATGTACGGTGATTAGTCAAGGCGGTGCGAGTGTTGCAACCATTGAACACATTATGGCGGCGCTTGCGGGGTTGGGGGTTGATAATGTCGAGATTGTCGTGGATGCGCCAGAAATTCCGATTGTCGATGGTTCGTCAGCGCCCTTTGTGTATGCGATTCAACACGTAGGCTTGTCAACGCAGGATGCTGAAAAACAGTTTATTTTTATCAAACGTGATGTCGAAGTTCGGGTAGAGGACAAATGGGCCAAGCTTAGCCCTTATTCCCGAGGATTTAAGATTGATTTTGCGATTGATTTTACACACCCAGCGATTCGTAAAACCAACAACCGAATTTCATTGAATTTGACTTCTCAACAGTTTGTTCAATCACTTTCACGCGCGAGAACCTTTGGCTTTTTAAGAGACAGCGAATATTTGCGTGAGAATAACCTAGCGCTCGGTGGTAGTTTAGAAAATGCCGTGGTGCTTGATGAGTATCGGGTACTCAATGAACAGGGGCTACGTTACGAAGATGAATTTGTTCGTCACAAAGCCCTAGATGCAGTAGGTGATTTGTATGTATCAGGTTATGCGATTGTTGGGCATTATATGGGATATAAATCCGGTCATGCGCTCAATAATGAATTATTCCGCGCGCTACTTGCTGACAGTCGTGCTTATGAAATTCGTGGCTTTACTGAAGCAGAGGTTGGTGCGTTGAGTCAAACAGGTCTGCAGACAGGGGAGTTACCAGCAACTGGCTGGGTGTTCTAACGCTATTTTTTTGCGTGATTTTCTTTGCGCTTACTCTCTTAGCGAAATTCTCTTAGCGATGTGCAGTTCCGCATCCGTGTTTTATGTTTACGTTGTGGCGCATTGTCGTGCCACATTACCTTCATGGGTAATGAATCCATTACTGCAATCCATTTATTTCGGCAATCCATTTATTACGGTATCCGTCACTGGGTAAATAGCGTTAAGTGTGAGTGGCGTTAAGTGTGAGTGGCCAAGTGTCAATCCCAGTGTGTCAATGACCTTCAGCTTTAATCGTCTAAAAGAAAAACTAAAGAAACACTAAACAAAAATGGCGCATTAGCCTAGCAACCAATGCGCCGTTTTTAGTGGTTGTTTGAATGCTTATTCAACAACGATTGTTCACGTTAGGCAGCCTTGACAGCGACCTTGGCTAACAATTCCAGCTAACAATCCCTAACTAATAATTCTAGCGAACAACAAAGACTGAAACTTTGGCGTAAGAGGCCATATGTCCACCGTGTGAGCTAAAGATATGATCCATAATGCCAGGTTCATGTGATGCCATAATAACCAAATCAGCGCCAATCTCTTCTGTCGCCTTTAATAGTCTCGAGTTGACCTCTGCGCTGGGGTCTGGTGATTTTAAATTAACAGCGTGTGCAGTGATGCTGTATTGCTTTGCTTTGTGTGCGGTAAATTCCTCTAGAATTTGTCCGTACTCGCCCGCACTGCTGGCAATTTCACTGGGTAGTTCGCCAGAGACGCTGACGAAATAAATTTCAGCGTTATATTCGTGTGCCATGTTACAGGCGACATCAACGGCTTTGGCGATTGTGTCACGATGCACTAGATCGACGGGTACCATGATTTTTGAAAACATACAATTAATCCTCTTGTAGCGTAAATTAAATGGTGAGTGGTTACTGTTTATGGTTACTGGTTAATAAATAACCTAACGAATGAACCACTGACTTAATAAGTTGGGGGAGTTAGCTTAATCGCTTAAGCTCCCCCGTGTTTGGGGTTATGTGTCAGTGAAAGTTAAATGTCGCTGGCTAAACACGCTTTACTCAGCACTTTCACGACGATAGTCATTATAGAGTGCCTTTCCTAGGGAAATGCACATCAATACCATAATGATGGTAAAGGGCAATGCGCCAATAATCATGGCATCTTGGAGCGCGGATAATCCGCCGCCGCCAGCAAATAGCAATACCCCAATGACTGATGTTAATACAATGCCCCAAATAATACGGTGACGGATATCGCTTTCTTCTTCACCGCCTGAGACGATGGTGTTGATAACCAAAATGCCACTATCTGCCGAGGTCACTAAGAAAGTCAGAATAAGCACAATACTCATGATAGTAATGCTCTTTAGTATGATGCTGCCATCGCCTAGCATATAGCCTAGTGTGACAAAGAGTTTAGCGGTGTTTTCAGCGCCTGTAATAGCGCCTTCGGCAACGCCTGTAAGCTCTAAATCAATGGCTGTGCCACCGAGAATGGTCATCCACAACCAGCATACTAGCGAAGGGGCGATGACCGCGCCTAGGACGAACTCACGGATGGTGCGTCCTTTAGAAATGCGCGCAAGGAATAGTCCAACAAATGGAGCGAATGCAATCCACCAAGCCCAGTAGAACGTTGTCCAGCCGGCTTGCCAACCGAATAAGCGACCATCTGTACCCGCTTCATAAAGGGCGGCAGTGGTGGTTTCTGGTAGGCTAGCAAGATTTTCGGGTAAGCTTTCACGGAAGCTATCCAAAGAGCCCCATGCATTGGTCGCCGAGGCATATACCGCTTGTAAATCTTCGCTGGATAAACCCGTCTGTTGAACCGCAGGTAGCGCGCTAAACTCAGCGACTGACTGCGGGCCATGCGCACCAAAACTTAGTTGGAAAAAGTGCAATAAATAATCGCCTAACGCGGCGCCATAAGTAGTCATGGCAAAAGCAAACGAGCCAAAGATGACAAAAGTCATTAATAAGATGAGTGACATCACTAGGTTGCCATTGGATAGCCACTTAATGCCGCGCCCAACCCCTGAAACGGCGGATAAAATCGACATAGCCATAATCACAATAAGCCCTGCGATTAATCCAACACGATTGGGTGTCGGTGCCTCGCCTGTTAAATCCATCATCCATTCCATGCCGCTAATGGCGTATAAGCCATTAATGAATTGGCTAACACCAAAACCAATCGTGACGGCAACGCCGAGGATGGTTGCAATCACCCCAACAATGTCAATCACCGCACCGAGCGGACCATTCACATGGCGACCAAATAGTGGCGTCAGTGCTGAGCGAATGGTCAGCGGCATACCACGCGTATAGGCGTAGTAGCACATGCTAAGCCCTGCGGCGACATAAATGGCCCACGCATGGAACCCATAGTGTAAGAAGGTGTAGCGATAGCCAGCGGTTAATCCCTCTGCGGTGTTGCCTGTCACTTTGCCTGCCACGGTTTCAGGGTTAGAGCCCCAAAGCCAAATCGGTTCTGCGGTGGCAAAGACCATCAAGCCAACGCCCAAGCCCGCACCAAACATCATGGCAAACCAAGAAAAACGCGAAAACTCAGGCCCTTCGTTGTTAATGCTTAATCGACGCCTGCCCGAATTGGGGATGGCGGCAATAATGAATAAAAAGACGGCAAATGCGCCAACCGAAATAATGTAAAACGTGTTGAATATGTTGAGGCTGTCCCATTTGGTACTGGACAGTATTGCGCCTGCGCTATCTGACCAAATCAATGCCCACAGGACAAGCACTACCATAATGAGTTTTGAAATGGACGCTAACGGAATAGACTGCCCTTCGTAAAACCCGGTATTGGCGGTGGGTATATCTACATCGGTGAATGGTTCTTTTATCGACATACTATGGTTACCTTTTCGTTATTTATAGTTAAAATTTAATTAAATCATGGTAATAAAATGCATTTTTTCAATGGAGTTATGCGCAGAAACACGTAAAATCTCACAAAAAGCAGCGAAGATTACCAATCTTTCCGCCTTATACCTAACCATAAAATTAGTTATAAATCAAGTTTAATTGATTGGGAAAATTGAGTTAACGTCGTTTTAACTTAGTCGCGTTTTTGATATTAATAACATTTAATGATTTAAAATCAGTTTGTTGTTTTAGCGTATGCGTAAAGTATGCGCAAATTTATTTGGTGCAAATCTAGAGACGCAATTATCTGATACGATATTTTTGATGTCACTTACCATCTAGTTGTATATGACCGCGCATTATTTTTTAAAAAATATAAATAAAATAAACAAGTTAGTGTTATGCGGTGGTATCTGAGTGATTAAATTAGACGAGCTTTAGTGAGCAGTTTTGGCTTAGAATATGCCTTGTTGTCATATGGTTCATACTATCGGATTTGCCCTGATATTGGTATTGCTTTTTTTGAATTATCTTGGTATGTTGACTGAAATTTAGGATTTTTATAAATCAATTGATGGGTACGGTGGTTACGCTATTTAAGGATGTTATATGAACGAAATAAAGCACACAGGCACTGAAATGACAGCTGATACAGATGCCGAAATGATGGCTGACAAAACAACAGATGAAGGTGTTGATAACCCTTATGAATCACCAGGGGAATCTGTGTATCAGCAAATTGAGCAAGCCGCAGGGAGCCAATTTATTCATTCAGATGGGCTAACGAAGTGTGTTGTTTGGGCGTTGTATGCACAAGTCGTAGTGGCGGTGATTTCGATAATTTCTGGGTTTATGGAGTACCAGCTACTGACAGACTATGAACGCGGTGTCTATGCGTCACAGGACGAGGCTGTTGCCGATGGAGAAGCGAACGACAGGCGCCAAATGGTTATTGCCATAGGATACGGGGCTGTGTTTATTATATCGGGTTTTTTGATTCTTAAATGGGTTTATCGCGCGAATTATAATGCAAGGCAGTTGGGGGCTGTTGGTATGAAATTTACTCCAGGTTGGTCTGTTGGTTGGTACTTTATCCCGATTATGTCACTTTGGAAACCCTTTCAGGCGATGCGAGAGATATGGCAAGTCAGTCATAATCCAAAGGATTGGCAATCGGTAGAAGCTGGCTCAATTTTGGGTGCTTGGTGGGCTTTTTTCTTAATCAATGGCTGGCTTGGACGCGTGGTATACAATCAGTCTAACCGCGCAGAAGAAATTGCCGAATTTAAACAGGCGGCTTCCCTAAGCCTCGCATCCGATGTGGTCGGTATTATTTTGGCGTTGGTGACTTTGTTACTCGTCAATAAAATTTATCGTGCGCAAATCGACCAATACAATAGGCTTTTCAGTACACCATGAGTCAATCTGCCTGCACAATAACGAGGGCAAGTGTTGCAGGTGGTTACTAAAGCGTAAAGCTACTGTAAAGTTAGATAGAGTCGATACTGCTAATATTGACTAATCATTTACAGAGTGACCCTACGATTCGCTATCTTTAATCAGCAACTGAAGCTTATCCCATAGCGCGCGATCGACGTCAACCGCGTTACTTGATTTGTCTATACTGCCTGGTAGACGTGCGCCGTCTTGGGCGTTAACGGCTTCTGTCAGTTGTGATAGCCGTTGCCAAAAAGACTCGTGTTGATTAATCTGAGGGTCAATAAGCAAATAGCATTGACCGAGGTCGTGCGGTTTGCCCTCGGGGGCTTTTAGTGCGGCGACATCGCTTGAATTAACTGACCCTGTCAGGCCTGCGGCAAAAATCTCAGCCATCAAACCAAATCCCCAGCCTTTGTAGCCGCCCGCTGAGCATAATGAACCGCCCAACGCTTTTTCAGGATCATCGGTGGGTTGTCCCGCTGCATCAATCGCCCAGCCAAGCGGAATTTTGGTGCCTGCGGCTTTGGCCATCGTGATTTTGCCAAGCGCGACAGCAGAAGTGCTCTGGTCAAATTGAAAGGCAATGCCGCCTGATTGTGCGGGCACCGACATGGCGATAGGGTTAGTGCCAATGACGGGTTGGTTGCCATTGGGGGGTGAGACTATCGCAGACGCATTGGTCATGCCGATGCCAATCAACCCAGCGTGTGCAATTTGTTCGGTAAAATAGCCCAGCGATGTACAGGTGTGGGCGTGCGCGACAGATAAGACGCAAATACCTTGGCTTTGGGCGGTTTCAATCGCCTTGGGTAGGCCTTTGGCGAATGCGGCTTGGGCAAACCCAAATTGGGCGTCAACATAGACAGCGCTCGGCTTGGGTTGGCTGACAATCGGTGTTAAATGGCCTTGAACACGCCCCGTTTGGAGTTGCTGACAATAGCTTTCTAAGTAGTAGAGTCCACAAATTTTGTTGCCTTTGGCTTCGGCGACAGCAACCGCATCTGCGACAGCGGCGGCAATCCAATCAATCGCACCATGTTTACGTAGTGCTTGGTAACTGATTTCCCGAATTTGACTGATGGGTAAGTGAATCGTGTCTGCGTTATTGGCATGATTAGCATGGCTAGAATGACTAGAATGATCGATGCTCGTATTGGCGGTTGGATTGTTGTTCATGTTGATACCCCGTTAGAATGCAAATAAAATTGCCTAGATTTGTGGTTGATTTTTAAGTTATTTAGGCGTATACCTAGTGTTTGAATGATTAAGTCAAGCTGAATTTATATCAGCATAATAGAGATGAGTTGAAATGGCAATTAAAGTTGAGATGCTACGGTATTTTGTCACCGTTGTTGAGAGTGGTAGTTTAGAGTCAGCCGCATTGGTGCTTAATCGCACACCGTCTGCGGTGTCGATGATGCTAAAACAATTTGAAGAGACCTTGGGACTGGCGTTATTTGCAAGCAGTCGTAAAAACAAACTCACACCAGCGGGGCAAAAAATATACACCATTGCCACGCGCGAAGTGGCGCACTTTGAGCAAACCATTCGTGCGCTCAGTGGGGTTGCTAAGGCGGTGACGGGCTCGATTAAAATTGCGGTGACGCCTTCTATCGCCAGTGCGGTATTGCCCGTGATTATGCGCGACTATATTGCGGCGCATCCGAATTTGCAGATTGAGGTACGAGACATGACCTCGCTACAGGTTGTTGACGCGATTAATAGACAACAAGCCGATGTGGGCATCGCCTGTTGTGATGATAAGGCCAACTTGTATACCCACCATTTGTTTTCTGATCGGTTTGGCTTTGTTTGTCGCAAAGATCATCCTACCATTGGCAATAAAATAGACGAATGGGGACGCATGACATGGGCAGATATTCAGGACGCCTATTTCATCGTCAATGACCTATGTAAATTTATTCAAGATCCAGATTTTGTCACCATTCGCCGCAAATCTAACCTCAGCGCACCGAATACGGCGTCGTTGTTGGGGATGATTCGCGCAGGAATTGGCGTGAGTATTTTGCCTGAATTGGCGGCAATTATGTTAGAGCCTGATTTGTGCTTTTTACCGCTTAAAGCAACTGAATCTAAACGTGAAATTTATTTATTGTCACAGCCTTTGCAATCGTTAACGCCTGCGGCAAAGGCCTTTGTTGGTACGGCAGAGGCTTTTGATTACCGCGCCTATTTGATTCAGAAAAACTGAAATTAAGTTCAATTTTTTAAGCTTGATTGAAGTTAGTTTCTGTGCGATTATCCTAGTACACATCCTCGTGCATATCACGCATTAATTAAATGATAAGCATCGTATAGCGAAGCTAAATTAAATAAAATCAAATACAAATGAAATTAACTACAAATGAAATCAACTAACCAGTTGATTGATGAAAATTAAATCTAGTGAACTACGTCACTAGTGGGAGAAGCAATATGACGCACCACCACAATTTTATCGCGGGTCATTGGATGGACGGAGAATCTGCCATCACCAACATTAATCCATCGGATTTGTCGGATGAAATAGGCACGTATGCGCAGGCATCTAGCGCACAACTAAACCAAGCATTGGAGCAAGCGAAAATTGCCCAGATACAGTGGGCAGGTTATGCGTTGGAGCGCAAACAGACGGTTTTGCACAACATTGGACAAGCACTGATGGCACGCGCTGAGGAGCTAGGCACGCTGCTTTCTCGTGAAGAAGGCAAGCCCTTAGCCGAAGGCAAAGGCGAAGTTTATCGCGCCGGGCAATTTTTTACCTATTACGCCGCTGAAGTGTTGCGCCAATTGGGGCAAAATGCAGATTCGGTACGGGCAGGGGTTGATATTGATATTCGCCGTGAGCCGATTGGCACGGTGGCGGTGATTTCGCCGTGGAATTTCCCGACGGCAACCGCGGCTTGGAAGATCGCACCCGCGCTTGCGTTTGGTAATGCGGTGGTCTGGAAGCCTGCCAACTTAACCCCCGCATCAGCAGTTGCACTCACCGACATTATTGCCCAGCAAGACATTCCAGCGGGTTTGTTTTCGTTAGTCATGGGTGCAGGGCGCGAAATTGGTCAGGCGTTGGTTGAAAGTCCGATGGTCGATGCCATTACCTTTACGGGTTCTGTCGATGTGGGGCGGCAAATTGCCCAAAGTGCCATTGGTAATTTGACCAAGCTACAAATGGAAATGGGGTCTAAAAATGCCTTGGTGGTAATGGATGATGCCGATGTGGATTTGGCGGTTAGTCTCGCGGTCGGTGGGGCTTTTGGTGGTACGGGGCAAAAATGTACCGCGTCTTCGCGGTTGGTGGTGCATCGTGCAATCCACGATGAATTTGTCGACAAACTGGTCAAAGCCACCACCGCAATGCGTGTCGGGCATGCGCTTGCAGCTGATACGCAAATGGGGCCTGTGGTCAGTGACACGCAGCTACAACAAAATCTCAATTATGTCAAAACGGGTCAAGCAGAAGGCGCAACACTACTTTGCGGTGGCGAAAGGGTTGAGCGGAATACCGACGGATATTACATGACACCTGGCGTATTTGTGGATACCAACAACCAAATGCAAATTAACCGCGAAGAGTTGTTTGCACCGTTGACAGCGGTAATCGCTGTAGCGGATTACGAACAGGCGTTAGCCACAGTCAATGATACGCGATTTGGGCTAACATCGGGGATTGTGACGCAACGCTTGTCGGTTGCGCATGATTTTCGTCGCCGTGCCCAAACGGGTGTCGTGACAATTAATCTACCGACCGCAGGCACAGATTACCATGTGCCCTTTGGTGGTCGCGGCGATAGCTCGTATGGTTCGCGTGAACAAGGGCAACAGGCGATTGAATTTTACACCCAGATGAAAACCACCTATATGGCGAGTGGTGATCCGACATGATGCGCATTGACGGCCTGCAATATTGCGCATGGTCGGAGACGATTTTTCGTCAGTGGCGTGCTAGTGGGCTAGACGCAGTTCACGTGACGATTGCTTATCATGAAAATTTTCGTGAGACCGTGTTGAATGTCGAACAATGGAATCGCTGGTTTGAGCGCCATGACGATTTAATTCTACATGGACAAACGGCAGCCGATGTGGCGTTGGCTCATGAGACGCAGCGCACGGCGGTGTTCTTTGGCTTTCAAAACCCGTCGCCTATAGAGGATGATATTGGGTTGGTTGAAGTTTGGCACAAATTGGGCGCGCGATTTATGCAGCTAAGCTATAACAACCAATCCTTATTGGCGACGGGCTGCTATGAATCAGATGATGCGGGCATTACTCGCATGGGCAAAGCCGTGATTAAAGAAATGAACCGTGTGGGGTTGGTCGTTGATATGAGCCACTCTGCTGACCGTTCAACGATTGAGGCCGCCGAAATTAGCGCGCGCCCGATTGCGATAACGCATGCCAATGTATACGCGTGGCATCCTGCGCTACGAAATAAGCAAGACTCTGTGATACGCGCGGTTACCGATAATGGCGGTATGCTAGGGTTTTCATTATACCCGCATCATTTAAAAAACAAATCAGACTGCACGCTGGATGATTTTTGTACGATGATAGCCGATGCGGTTGCCAAATACGGTATTGCACATTTTGGTATTGGCAGTGACCTGTGCCAAGACCAGCCCGATCGTATTGTCGAATGGATGCGTGTTGGGCGTTGGACCAAAGACATTGACTACGGCGAAGGCTCTGCTGATGCCCCTGGGTTTCCAACCATGCCTGAATGGTTTCGTGATAACCGCGACTGGCCAAATTTGGCACAGGGGTTAGTGGCTAAAGGCTTTACAGCCAGTGAAGTCAATGCGTTGTTAGGGGGGAATTGGTATCGGTTTTTCGCAGAAAACTTCACGCCCCAATCGGGCGAAGCGGGTATCTAACAAACTAAAGCAACAAACTAAAGCAACAGACTAAACCATGAGGTGAGCGATGAACGTAACTGAAGCGACGCATAGTTCGAGAGAAGCACGGCGTTATCAGCGACCGCCTGAACAGCTAATGCAGTTGTCGCGTTTGGGTTGCTTTCACGCCTCTAGGTTATCGTTTATGCGCGTTTTGCTACGGCGCCTTTACCTAGACAATTGGCAATTTAAGCAACAGACTTTTGCCATTGACAATAGCGGCGAGGGGTATGCCGTTTATACCGCACAATGCGAGCAATCGATTTATTCGTTGGTGGCGTTTGCACACGATTTACCAGATTCGTTACGCAGTGATCGTGTCATTGCAGAGCGTTGGGATACGACGTTTACTTTATTTGACGGGGTGCCAAGCGCGGCCGATATTGCGCGTTTACAAGCCAATGTGCCGCTGCAAGAAGCAGGTCGCATCAGTGAAAAAGAGCTCTCGTTATCGCGTGCCAACCGCTCAGGACGGTTGTGGTCATATGTGATTGATTGTTTAGCGATGGGCAACCAGCCCGATAGCGATATGATCAAACAGACAGGATACCTAATGCGGACAACCGCCGTTTACGGCTCGGGGAAATTTGGCGCCGCAGACCGCGAAGTCATTGCCGAGCGCCCTGAATTTAGTGGGCCATTTCAGGTAGAAATGTTACATGTCTATTTAATTCGCTGGTTTGTCCGTGATTTGGCGAATGCGTTGGCGAAAGCCCAAGGCGGAGACAAAGCCACAACGTTGGACGCAGGAATAGCTAGATTATTGGGGATAGGGAATTCCACAGGGCTAGGTATGGCGCCGTTTATCGTTAACCATCCTGTGTTATTCAATAATTGGATTAGCGCCCGTGAAATGGCGATTGCCAAAGTCTGTCAACTTGCCAACGCAGATGAATCGGCGGTTGCGTTATTTAGCGCCTGCTTTGATGCCAGTCAAGTCTCTGTCGATAATTGGCAAACGCGCCACCCCATTCAGATTGAAAAATTAACGGTATTACGCGCCGAACTATCGCAACTAGCACAGTATTTGCAGTCGTTTGATTGGCAACAAAGCAGGCCTTGGCAGGCTTTGTTTGACTGGGTTCAGGATACACTGGGCGCAGATGCGCAAGAGTTATTTGCCTCACTCATGCTAGAGCCATATCCTGAGTTAGTGGATGGTTTGGCGCATTGCATGCTAGCGCCCGCCAGCAGCCCGTTAATTGATGGTGGGTTGTCTATTGCAAGGTTGCGTCAAACCATCGAAAGTCGCGCGAATTGGGCGCTAAAAACTGACTGGGAAGCGCCTGATAACCGCGCCCGCGTATGGTATATCTCCGAAGAAAAGCTAGAGCCGCGTCTCGGTGAGCGCTTCGAAGAGGATATTGCCGATTATGAACAGCCACTCTGTACGGGCAAGCGGATTGCCGAGTTATACCAACTGACCACCGATTGCGAGACAAAAACCGTTGGTGATTTTTTATTCCGCCACCCACAACACCGTGAGACGGTCAAGCGTGTATTACGGCTAAATACCCATCCTTATGCCGAAATTCAAGACAATACGATTGAAAAAACCATGTTACCCATTGATATGTTACGTTGTAAATTGTCATTTTTTGGGGCGACACATTTTGATCCTCGCTCCGATCGTTGGGTG
The DNA here is from genome assembly GCF_009362845.1 of Ostreibacterium oceani. Taxonomy (NCBI): domain Bacteria; kingdom Pseudomonadati; phylum Pseudomonadota; class Gammaproteobacteria; order Cardiobacteriales; family Ostreibacteriaceae; genus Ostreibacterium; species Ostreibacterium oceani. The sequence goes on from NZ_WHNW01000005.1 coordinate 104,468, forward strand.
CGCATTGTGATGTTTCAACACGCGCCTTATCCAGACGAACTGCACGCTGAAAACTATGATTACTGGCCTTATAACGGAGGCTTGTTGCATGGCGGTTGATTTTTCGTGTAACGAACTCGCTACGCTGGTTAAACACGCCGCCCAAGGCGCAGGCCACCCAATGCCAGAGGCGCTTTCCTATGCTGCGGTGTGGATGAGTCGGTATGACTTTTCGGCGCTGGATTTTTGTGGGGCTGAAGGTTGTGGCATTGAGCTTTGTGGTGCTCGGCTTGCATGCCAAGTGTTGGATAAACAAGTAGACGGCCAGTTAAATTGGCAAGGTCGCCCCGAGATGATTTGGCAATTGCCTAGCACACCTTATCCAACGTATTTTTGCCCTGTGTTAGTCGGGTGTTATTTGGCTGATAACGCGCTGGCCGATAACGCGCGGACGACAATTGGAAATAAAACCTCAGCGACAATATGCGGTATTGCCAATAGCGGTCTGATGCTGCCTTATTGGGCAGCGCTGGCTAAAACAATGCAAATCAGTCTCGCCGTTGATTTCTACGTTGGCGTCTCGCGGGTTTCGATGATAGCGAGTGGCGAGGCATTATGGCTGACGAATGTCGCGACGAACGGCGCCGCAAACAAAGCCGCAAAGTCGATTATCGATACACCACCGCTAGGCGAACGAGGGCTATCAGTGCAGGCGCAGGCAGTAGCGGGTCAAGTCAGCATTCAATTGATTAATCAAGATGCGGTTGCCGTTGATTGTCGGAGCCATGTGCCGTCAAAAAGTCGTGTACGCTTATCACAAGACATCTTAGCAAGGCTCAAAACCCACGCGGCGTCTATCTATGCGCCAGCGACCGAAGAATCACGCCAGCGCGGGGCAGGGTGACGGAAGTTAGCGACAAAACTAGTTGGTGAAAACCGATAAACGATTAGTAATGGTTAATTCAGAAAATTGATAATTGCCCTTTATTTTCGTCAGGGTGTCGCGTTGATAAATAAAAACATGTGTTTCATCGTTTTTGTAATACCAATTGGCAAAATCAATTTCATCCGTGTATAGGTGCGTCATACAATAAAGGCGACCGTTGGGCTTGAGTCGTTGCTTTAGCAGGGTGAATTCTTTGTCTGGGTTATGAAAATGCTCAATCACTTCGCAGCAAACAATGTAGTCGTATTTAGCGTTGAGGACCTCGGGTTGATTGCAAAAAAAAGGATCAAATTGCTGTAGCGTGTATCCCGCGTCGGTGAGGAGTTTGGAAATCACAGGGCCAGTTCCTGCGCCGAAGTCTAGGCCAATGCTGTCGGTGCAAAAGTCTTGTTTTACAGCGTTGACAATGGGCGCGACAAAGCGTTGATAACTCAGGTTATTTACGTCATTATTATGCTGTTCGTAGCGCGCTTTTTCGGCCGCTGGGCTGGGCAAAAAGCGTGTTGGCTTGAAAATGCCTAAGCAATCGCGGCAACAAAAAAAGCAATCTCGATAAAACAAGTCACCACGCCCGTGGCAAAGCGGACAGGTTTCGGTATCTGTGTGCTGAATGCTGCCATTGTCTGTTGACTGGGGTGTCGTTTTCGCCGTCATTTTCGCCGTCATTTTTGTTGTTGTTTTGGGTGGTTAACAGCGTTTGTTTGTCAAGCGCATAAATGAATCACTCGCCTTTATTTGGTGTTTTTGGATTGGATTTTTTTAATTCAAACAAGTCGTTTCTGCGGTCTTTAAGGTTTCTCACACTGCCGAATTGGTTCAGCTCTCTGAGTAAATCAATATCGACGTCGGCGATTAAAATCATTTCGGTGTTGGTCGTTGCCTCGGCCTTTATCCCATTGGCAGGGAATGCAAAATCACAGGGTGTAAAGACCATAGACTGGGCAAATTGGATATCCATATTGTTAACCTTGGGTAGGTTGCCGACACTGCCCGCGATGGCAACGTAGCATTCGTTTTCAATGGCGCGGGCTTGTGCGCAATGCCGAACTCTGGAATAGCCATTTTGCGTATCGGTTAAAAAGGGGACAAACAAAATATCCATGCCTTCGTCGGCTAAAATGCGGCTTAATTCAGGGAATTCAACATCGTAACAGACGAGAATGCCGATTTTTCCACAGTCAGTGTCAAATGAGGTTAATTCATGTCCGCCTTGCAGCCCCCAGACTTTGGCTTCGTCAGGCGTTACATGCAGTTTTTCAAAGCGCTCCAGCGTGCCGTCGCGGCGGCATAAATAGCCGACGTTGTAGAGTAAATCACCCACTAATTCAGGCATGCTGCCAGTGATAATATTGATATTATACGCAATCGCTAATTCAGAGAATTTTTGCACAATGTGTGGGGTATGACTGGCCAGCTCTCTGATCGCCTCTGACTCAGGCAGGTGGTTGTTATCGGCCATTAACGGCGCATTAAAAAATTCAGGGAACAGCGCAAAATCTGCACGATAAGCAGAAACCGCATCAACAAAATACTCAGCCTGTTGCATTAATTCGTCCAAGTCTTTGTATAATCGCATCTGCCATTGGATTAACCCTAGCCTGACGACTTTTTTATTGGTGGTGGCTAGCGAATTTTGTTTTTCATAATAAACATTGTCCCATTTCAACAGAATGGCATACTCATTTGATGCATCGTCGCCTGCCAGATAGCCCTTTAAGATTTTGGAGGGATGAAAATCATTCGACATTTGAAAATTTAACACAGGGTCTTGTATTTCCTTGCGTTTGACTTTTTCAATATATTCTTTGGGCGACAGCGTCTCAGCGTATTTGTGGTAGTTAGGGATTCTACCGCCAAAGACAATGCCGCGCAGGTTTAGTTTTTCGCATAACTCTTTGCGATAGTCGTATAATCTGCGACCTAATCGCAGGCCGCGATATTCAGATTTGATAAATACATCAATGCCATAAAGCACATCGCCATCATCAGTATGAGTGTCAAACGTATAATTGCCGGTGATGTCTTTGTAAGTATGGTGGTCGTCAAATTTGCTATAATCCACAATAATGGATAACGCACACCCTGCCAACAAACCGTTGACTTTGATAACGGCTTGCCCGTCAGGAAATTTGGAAATCAATGACTGAATATGAGAAACCTTCCAATACGCATCAGGCATATTGGGGTAGGCTTCTATCATTGCTTTTTTTAATTCTTCGTAATCATCGATGGTTAAAAACTGAAGGTCGATGTTTTCTATGGTATCTTTCATATATTTTGAGTGTGCGTGTTGGGGTTGTTGAAATAGTCTACTGTGAGATATGCGTAAATCATCAAAGATTCTAGAATTAAATAGCCCAAGAAATCGTAAACGGAAAAAGGATTTTGTTTTACCATAACTTTACTCTTAATTATCTTCATGACGTTACGTTAGCACTAACATTTCAATAACTAAATTTACCTATAGTCGAATGCTAACTATACAAATTGATTTATTTTTCAACGATTGTATAGGGGAACGCAGCACAAAGCAAACTTTGTCGTCGTGTTGCTCTGTGCTCCGTAAACACTGTGTTGTGCCGTTTGGTTTATGGTCTTATTTCGTGGTGTGTAGTGATTTGGCTTGGCGTACTAGCTGGACAAACTCACTGCGGTAGCCGAATTCGTCAAATCCACGGGCGTTTACCGCCATCTCAATGATTTGGTCGAATGTATAGTCGCCGAGATAGGCATCGCCGCGTAGTAATTGCCCAAATGCAGCAACGCTGGTTGCAAATCGGATATCATCAGAAACATCGGCGATAGATGGCTGTGCCATATCGTCTGTGATGGGGGTTTCGATGAGGCGGCTGGTGGTTGTGCCTGGCTGTTTATAGCGTAATTTTAGCCAAGCATATTCGCTGTCATGTGGTTTTTTTGCTGATTCGTTTGTTTTAGTGGCTTCGGTGGTTTCAGTTGGTTTGCCTGTACTATTGGGTTGATAACGCAGTTCATCAACTAACTGCCCAGCAGACCCAGTTGGCGTGATTTCGTAAATAGCGGTCACCGTATGACCTGAGCCAATGTCGCCTGCGTCGATTTTGTCGTTGTTGAAGTCTTCGCGGTTGAGTTGGCGTGTTTCGTAGCCAATCAATCGGTATTCGCTGACTTTATTTGGGTTAAATTCGATTTGGATTTTGACATCATTGGCAATCGGGAATAGGTTAGCGGCAGCCTCTTGGGCCAATACCTTGCGAGCTTCGTTTAGGGTGTCGATATAGGCGGCGGTACCGTTACCATGCTGGGCGAGGGTTTGCATTAAATGGTCGTTGTAATTGCCTTGCCCAAAACCTAATATGGATAAATAGACACCACTGTCGCGTTGTTTTTCGATATAGGTTTTTAAGTCTTCGGTATGGTTGATGCCGACATTAAAGTCACCATCGGTGGCTAGAATAATGCGGTTAGTCCCCGTTGCGAGATAGTTTTCTTTTGCCAATTGATAGGCGAGTTCAATGCCGGCGGCACCTGCTGTCGAGCCGCCTGCCTGTAGATTCTCTAAGGCGGCGATGATTTGGGTTTTGTTGCTGGCTTTGGTGGGCGCTAGTACCGTGCCTGCGCTGCCTGCATAAACGACAATCGACACCGTATCATCGGCATGTAATTCATCGAGTAGCAACCGAAAAGACTGTTTTAGTAGCGGTAATTTATCATTGGCCGCCATTGAACCTGAGGTGTCGATTAAAAAAACCAAATTCGACCGTGGTTTTTCAGCGTTGACTACGTCATGGCCTTGGATACCGATGTGCATGAGTTTGGTATTGGCATTCCACGGCGTGGGGAATACCGTCACATTGGGTTTGAACGCATTGTCGCTGTCGCTGGGTAAGTCGTATTGATAATCGAAATAATTAATCATCTCCTCGATACGTACGGCATCTTTGGATGGTAGCTGGTTGTGATTCAATTGCCGACGAATAAAGGCGTAGGCGGCAGTGTCTACGTCAATTGAGAATGTAGAAACGGGCTGCTCGGTGGTTTTTTGAACAGGGTTTGCGGTAACGCGCTCAAAGTTATCACCATCACTAACCGCGACACGCTGACGGGATAAGTCAGCGGATGGTTGCATAGGGGCTTGTGAAGTGGCTTGTGAATCAGATCCGCCGAATGCGGTTCTTATGCCCAACGAAATAACATGCACTTCTGTTGTATCAGCTTGGGAGTCAGATAGGCTATTATTTGCTTGGCTATCTATACTATTATTATTCGATGGTTTGGCTTTGGCATACTCAGGCGCTTTGTTTTCAGGTTTGTTGTCGACCATCTCGGTGGCGGGCGCTGCTTGGTCTGCTGACGTGTCAGTTTGTTTTTGTGATGGGGTGTTACTGCTATTTTTTTCTACCACGCTGCCTAGAAAGAAGGGGCTGGTTTTTTCACCTTGGTGGTCGAGATAATTGGGCACGACAATCGCAACGGCTAATACCGCAGCAATGGCACTACCTGACAGAATCATTTTTTTCATTGTATTACTCCATAGTTGTTTTAAGTTACTATAGATAAGACGCGCGGCATGACGAATTCCTTGGGGAGAAGTCGATTTATTTTCGTTGGTGTTTGATTTCGCATCAATTTGTGCCTTGTTTTGCGCTTTATTTTGCACATCATCGTCGATAAAAGCCTCACGGGCAGCGCGGATGGCGGCTGCTTTGGCGCGTTTGGACGCAGGCGGTGCGGTTAAATCCTGTAATTTTTTGAGGTCATTGTCATGCATCGTTTTGTACCTGTTGGCTCAGCTGTTTTTTGGCTTGGTGGATATACCACGAAACCGTACTCTCTTGGCATTGCATAATGGCTGCCGCTTCGAGGTGCGTGTGTCCCTCGGCATAGACTAATAGGGTCGCATCACGGAGTTTGTCAGGCAGTTGTTGTACGAGTTGCCAAAGGGTGATGGCATTCTCGTTTGCGGCTTCGTCTACAAGGCTGTGAGTAGTCGCATAGGCGGCGCTGTCGATGGCAATGTGCCCTGCCTCATGTGTTGCCTCATGTGTCGTGGGATACGCAGTGTTTTGGTAACCTGTCGCGTCATCCAGTGGTTCGGTCGCGCGGTGTGCTTGTTGGCGTAGAAAATCCTTTGCGCAATTAATGGTTATGCGATAAAGCCACGTGCTTAACGCGCTTTCTTGGCGAAATTGCCTAATGGCGCGTGCGGCTTTGATGCAGGCTTCTTGGGCGATGTCTTCGGCATCGCTCTGATTAAGTACCCATTTGAAGGCGCAGCGATAGATTAAATCGTAATGCGCCTCGATTAATTGTGAAAACGCATCGGCATCACCTTGTGCGGCTTGGGTGATTAACGGGTCAACGGGGTTTGACATTTAACGGCATCGTGCTTAAGGGGTTAATTTGTTGCGTGTTGGTTTTTCTTGGTATCTGGGTAATTAGACGGGGCGGACAGAGAATTCCTTGGATAAAATAAAAATAATGGTAAAAAAACGTGGCGGATTCCATTTGCAAGTGCAACGGTCTAACATCTAGATAATACCTCAAGTGGTGTTTGGTAGTCTAGTACTTTTCGGGGTCGGTTGTTTAATCTGTGTTCGATAAATTGTGTTTGCTCAAGCGTCACTGTGTCAAGC